>DASPSM010000718.1:0-26463 GCA_035623955.1 Planctomycetaceae bacterium | reverse complement strand
CCCAACCACCAACTTCCAGTTCACAGTTTCGAAAGGTGAGGGAGCGGGCGACTTACACGTTGCCGTTGAGAGTACTCATCGGCATCCACCGGTTCGGTTGACGCCAGACGTCCAGCACGATGGTCCGGGCGAAACCTACATATACCAGATCACCGCGGCTCTCCTTCCCGGGCAATTGGTCGAGGTCTCGTGGTATCCGCAATCCACTGAAGTCGCAAAGCACGATGGTAACACGGGCAAAGCAGCTGGGCGGTGAAACGCGCATCCGCATCTCAGTCGTCCTTGGTCGTCACGGCTTCGAGAATCTGCAGCTCGCGTTTTTGCAAGAGGCCTCCCTGGTAGTCGAGGACGATGCGGTAGACGAAGAGCGCTACCAGCGCCAACAGCAAGGACAGGATCAAATACGTGGGGATCCATTCGCCTCCCGGGAGCTGGCTCACCAAATAGTCGACGCCGATCGGCAGCGCCAGGGGCACAAAGGAGACCACGAGTCCCAGCATCGCGACGAATCGGGCCAGGGCGCGGAGGACCTTCGTGTCGGACGACCGCATCGAGCCCTGCCGGACGGCCGAGGGCAACAGAATCGACATCTGATTGCCGACGAGGCAAATAATGAGGTATGCGGTCAGTAGCTCCACGAGCGTCGCGAGCAAATCGGTGGGCCGTAACGGAAACATGAACTCGAGGATTCCGATAAAGAGGAGGCCGGCGCCGGCCACGATCGGCGCGAGCGCCAGGTTTTTTCCCAAAAGGATTTGCTTCCGAGGCGCTGGACACAGCACAAACGTGCGGAACGCGCTGCGATCGAAGCCGAATTGATTCTGAAACAG
This sequence comes from Planctomycetaceae bacterium, assembly GCA_035623955.1. Classification (GTDB taxonomy): domain Bacteria; phylum Planctomycetota; class Planctomycetia; order Planctomycetales; family Planctomycetaceae; genus DASPSM01. Next base: position 25,633 of record DASPSM010000718.1, on the reverse strand, counting down.
CTGGGAGAGGCTGACGACGACAGTCACGACTATTCCCAGGGCGAGGGCGGAACGGACACCCGGTGCCAGCGGCGCGTCGCCGCGGGCCCCCAAGCGAGTCGCCAAAATCACCCCGCCAAACATCATCGGGGTCAAGAGCATCATTTTGACTTCGGGGGCCCTCAGCAGGGACCGCAGCGTCGCGAGCCCCGTCGCCGCCGCCTGATCAGGAATCCAGGGCAGGCTCTTGCCAACCATGCCGGCGAGCGGTCGCGCTGCCGTCGATGCGCTCGGTTCGCCAAGCGCAACGCCACTCTCGATGGAGTCTGGGACCGTGGGCGCTGGGACTGAGACAGCGCGCGTCGAGACAGCGGGCGCTGGAACGGTTGGAGCGCGGAGGGTCGACTGATCTGCCCGATAGTCGCCCAAGTAAAAGCGAATGGTCGTTCGATACGAGCGGTGCAGGCTCCCGGCTGCAATCGCGCACAAAAGGACCGTCCCCGCGATCCCCGGCCAGATTTGATGGGCGGCCGAACCGTAGATTCCGTAGGCCAACCAGCCCGGAGGCAGCGCCAGATCGGCGATCGTGACCCAACGCTTTCCCCGATCGAGGGCTCTTTGAAACTCTTCGTTTTCCTTTTTGCGCTGCGCTTCGGAAACGGCTTCCGAGTTCGTTCGCTGCGCTTCGAGAATTGCTGCCAGCCGCCGTTGGGATTCCTGCGCCGTGATTTTTCTTGTGTTCAGGTCGGCATTGAGCCGATCAATTTCGTGTTGCTCTTGTTTGATCGAATCGTCCAGTTTCGCGCTCTTGGCTGCGTCGTGCCGGACGCGGCTCTGGAACGAAAGGTTGATCAAGTTTGGCAGCTGAGTGACCAGGATGAAGGCCGCTGTCACGCAGGCGACGATCGTGCGGCGCCGTCGCTTGTTGACCATCAACGTCGCGAGCCATCCCCGGAATTGATAGGTGATGGCCGTCACCATCAGCACGAAGGCGATCAACAGCGGCAGACCGAAGAGCATCCAGGGTCCAAGCGCAACCACACACGCGATCGCGAACCCCAACATTGCGGGGAAGAACAGAATCAGCGACAGGCAGACAAGCGAGCTCAAGTAGTTGATAAGAAAGGCGCTGCCGGGCGAGATCGGAAAGTGGAACAGTTTTTCGATCGAGAGCACTTCCGAGCGCTGCAGCTCGGTCATCACCCCCATCATCCAAAAGAACAGAAACGCAACGACGATCCCCGTCCAGATGTAAAGCAAGTAGTTGGCCACTTTGTCGGGCGGGGCCAGGGGCAAGAGCCACGCCCCAAGCCCCAGGGTCGTGAAAAATAACCCCACCGACGCGATGATGGCGATTACCTTGAAGATCTGCGTCACGATGGCGTTGACTCTTCCGGCCCGACGCATGCGGTTTCGGAACAGGCGCCCGCGCAACCAGATCAGCGTGCGAAAGTGCTGCCAATACAAGCGCCACGTCATGTCGCGGCTCCTTCGAGCCACTCCAGTTTTTTGGTGGCTGCCGGATCGCTGCCGACTTTTTCGAGAAACCGGTTCTCGAGGGAACTGCCGCGGCGAATCTCATCGAGGCTCGCCTGCTCGACGAGCTGCCCGTGGGCGATGATGCCGACGTGAGTGCAGAGCCGCTCGACGATCTCGAGCACGTGCGACGTCAAGAACAAGGTCGAGCCGCGCGAGACGTATCCGGTCAGCATGTCGCGGATCACGCGGGAGGTGACCGCATCGACTCCCTCGAAGGGCTCGTCGAGAAACAAAAGATCCGGATTGGGCAAGAGCGCGGCCGCCAGCGCGATCTTTTTCTTCATTCCGTGCGAATACTCGAGAGTCAGTTTTTTTTCTTCCCCCTCCAGGCACAAAAGCCTCAGCAGATCGCTCGTGCGGCTCCGGATCGTTGCCGCGGGGATGCCGTACATGCGACCGACAAATGTCAGGTATTCCGGCCCGGTCAAGTTATCGAAGAGGGCTAGGTCTTCCGGCACGACTCCGACGCGACGTTTGGCCTCGAGCGCCTCGGCCGGGTTCGACATATTGCGTCCCAGCACGCTGATGTGCCCGGACGTGGGAGCCAACAGTCCCGTGAGCATCTTGATCGTCGTCGATTTCCCCGCGCCGTTCGGGCCGAGGAACCCATACGAGATGCCGCTCTCGACGCGCAGGTCGATGTTGTTCACCGCGCAGAACTTGTCGAAAAACCGCGTCAACCCGCGGGTTTCAATCGCCAGGCTCATCCAATTCGCTCCAATCAGTCGCTTCGCTGATCGTTCGTCAATCGCAAAACAGCAGTCTATCGGAAACGGCCACGCGATTCCGCTGCCACTGTCTGCAATCCAACTCGGAGGTCAACGCGATTCCTTGCCGCCCGGATCAAAAAAGCCGATAAACGGGCTGCAAATCGTGATGACCGCCCCATCCAACTCGGCCGCAAACGATCTGACCGGAGAAGCCCATGCGCTCGGCGCCCAAAGTCTCTGTGCGAGTGGCATTTCTATTCCTCATTGTCCTGACGACGACGCCGTCGCTAGCTGGGGGCAGGCGTCACCGTTGTCGCTCAACGACTATTCGCGGATGGGAAATCGTCAGACGGCCGCTCGCAAGGTCAACGACGCCATTTATCTCGCGCTTGGGTTCAGTAACACGTTTCTGGTCCGCACCGACGACGGCAACGTGGTGATCGACACGTCTTCGCCCGTAAGCGCGAAGAAACACTACGAACTTTTGCGCAAGGTGAGCGAAGCGCCGGTGCGCTACGTGATCCTGACCCACGGGCATGCGGACCACACCGGGGGACTGCGGTACTGGATGGAGCCTGAAACGAAACTGGTTGTCCAGCAAAATTACATCGAGTTTCAGAACTACCAGGAGCGCCTGCGGGCTTATCTCGGTCGCACTGGCGCGGCTCAGTTTGGCCTCGACCCGGGCACGCTCAATGCCTTCCGCGTGCCGGAAAAACATTTCGAGCCGGCGATCACTTTCGGAGACAAGTACGAATTCGTGTTGGGGGGCACGAAGTTCGAGATCTTCAGCACTCCTGGCGAGACCTACGATCACCTCTGTGTCTGGCTCCCGAAATACAAAGCGGCCTTCGTGGGAGACAATTACTACGAGTCGTTCCCGAACATCTACACTCTCCGCGGCACAAAACCGCGCTGGGCGCTCGACTACATGGCTTCGCTCAACAAAATCCTCGCGCTGGAGCCCGAGATCGTGCTCCCCAGCCACGGCGAGCCGCTCGTCGGCAAGGAAAAGATCGTCGAGCGGCTGACGCGGTATCGCGATGCGATCCTGTACGTCCATGACGCGACGATCAAAGGCATGAACGAGGGCAAGGACGTCTTTACGTTGATGCGCGAGGTGAAGCTGCCCTCCGAGCTGAACGTCGGCGAAGCCTACGGAAAGGTCGACTGGTCGGTGCGGGGAATTTTCGACGGCTATGTCGGCTGGTTCGACCTCAACCCGGCGACGATGTACGACCAGCCGCCGACCGCGGCCGAGCCCGAATTGGTGCGGATGGCGGGGGGCGCCGAAGCAGTGGCCACGCGGGCGAAGGCGTTAGCGGTCAGCAATCCGGTGGTTGCCTCGCGGTTGGCCGACGCGGCCCTGATGGTGGAGCCGAAGTCGAAATCCGCGCTCGAAGCGAAGCTGGCTGCGCTGAAATCGCTCCAGAGCGCATCGCGTAACTTGATCGAAGGCGCCTGGTTGACGACGGCCATCCGTGAGACGAAGCGGTCGCTGAGCAGCGCGAAGTAGAAGGCGCGCCAACGCCACCCTTGGACGGAACCTGCTCGGCAGCGGGCGATCGCGATCAGCCCTCGGAGCGGGCCGTCGCCATGGCCGCATTTCGGTCGGGTGTTTCGTCCGCGTCGCGTGGCGGGCGCGGTAGCCGTGAATCGAAGGCCTCCGGAAGCTGCACGGTCATGGTTGTCCCCGCGCCTTCCCGCGTATCGACGAAGATCCGGCCCCGGTGCGCGGCGACGATCGCCTGGCAAATGCTCAGCCCCAACCCGGTGCCTGTCGTCTGTTCAATCCGCTGACGCGACCGGTCGCCGCGGAAGAACCGCTCGAAGATATGCGGCAAATCGGCGGCGGGGATGCCGCTGCCGGTGTCGGCAACCCGGAGGATGCTCGAGCCCCCTTCGCGAAAGAGCGAGACGCGGACGCTGCCTCCGGGCTGCGTGAATTTGATTGCGTTGTCGAGCAGGTTGTTGACAACTTGCCGCAGGTGATTGCTGAAGCCCATCACGGCGACGTGCGGCTCGATGGAAACCGACAGCTCGATCTGTCGGGCTTCTGCCACCGCGCTAAACATTTCGACGCAGCGCTCGACCAGCGCGCTCAGGTCGACCAGTTCGCTATGCGCTCGGATCAGCTCTGAGTCGGTCTCTGCCAGCAGCAAGAGCTGATTGACCAGGCGCTCCAGGGACGCACACTCGCCGATGACTTCGGACAAGAGTTCCTGGTATTCCTGCGGAGTGCGGTTGCCGCCGACCGCGACTTCGATCGAGCTGCGGATGGCCGCCAGCGGCGTGCGCAGCTCGTGGGCCGAGTTGGCCAGCAGGTTGTTGCTCTGGCTCAGGTAGACGGCGATGCGGTCGAGGAACTGGTTGACCGTCGCGGAGAGACGATCGAGCTCGTCGTCGGTCTGGCGGATGGCCAGCCGCTCCTCCAGACGGTTCGGCCGCAGGCGGGCAGTCGTTTCGATGATATCGGACAGCGGCCGAATTGCGCGCCGCGCCAGCCAGTAAGCGAGCAAAGGGGCCGCGATCAGCAGGAGCAGAACGCCGCGAATCGCAATTCGATCGATGTTGGTGATGTCGCGGTCGATAAAGACCATGGGGGCGCCGACACGAATCCGCAAAGTCCGCCCCAAGATCGTCGGCTGTCGGTTCTCCAGAACCCGGTAGCCCTTGATGCTGACAGGGACCATGTCCCGGCGCGATTTCTCGGTCGCCGGTAGTTGGGGCGTCAGGTCGCTGGCCCAGAGTCGATTTTCTTCCGCGTCGAGCAATTCCACGAACCAACCGTTGTGCTCGTGCACGCTTTCCTTGCGGTTCAGCGCATTGAGCAGCTGGGTTCCCCGGGCGAAACCTAATCCCTTCGCCGCGGACCGCAGATCGGCGGCTGTGGCGTGCAGCTCGGCGACGTCGAGACCAATTTCGCGAATATCCGCAGTGAGGACGCTGTCCATCTCGCCGATCAGCGCTTGGCGCAATCCCTCGCGCACTCCCAAAAAGCAGGCCAGCGCGGTGACGAGAACCAGGGACGCGTTCCAGATCATCAGCCGGAAACGCAGCGATTTGGTCGCCGTATGGACGTCGTTCGCCAGCTTTCTAAGTCGCTCGAAAAGTGGCGACGCCATCGGGATCAGGCCCCGTGCGATTGGATCAGTTCTGCCGCCCGCCGCGTTGGTCTTATCAGAGCGTGCTCGGCTCGGCGGCTCGCAGAACGTAGCCGTGGCCTCGGACGGTTTGGATCAGCGCGGCGTCGAAACCCCGATCGATCTTGTTTCGCAGACGGTTGATATGAACGTCGATCACGTTCGTCGTTCCGTCCCAGTCGTCGTCCCAAACGTGCTGGCTGAGCATCTTGCGGGTCACAACCTGGCCGGCAAACCGCATCAAGTATTCGAGCACGGTGAATTCGGTCGGAGATAACTCGATTTCGCGGTCTCCCCGAGTGGCGCGGCGAGTCGTCATGTCGAGCGTCAGCGGGCCGACAGTATGCGTCATCGACGGCCGGAAGCTCGAGCGGCGCGAGAGCGCCTCCAGGCGCGCGGTCAACTCCGGAAAGGCGAATGGCTTGACCAGATAGTCGTCCGCCCCCGAGCGCAGACCGCGGACGCGGTTCTCGACCGAGCCCAGCGCCGTCAGCACCAGCACCGGCGTTTGCACCCCGCGGGAGCGGAGCGAATCGAGAACGTCGAGCCCTTCCATGTCGGGAAGGAGCAAATCGAGAATGATCGCGTCAAACCTCTGGCTGAGGCCTAAGTCGAGTCCTTTCTTACCGTTGCGGACCCACGTGCACTCGTGGTGGCAGTCTGAGAGGCCTCGCTGCAGAGCTTTTCCCAGTACGGCTTCGTCTTCGATGACCAACAGGTCCATTGGACTCCGCTCCCGGGTGATTGCGGCACAGGAATTCTACTCAATGGACTGAGGCGCGTCGAAGCCCGGACTGTTTTTGAGCGCGCCCGCCGGACTGATCGCCCCTTATCCAGTCGTTGCCCCGGTTCTGACCACGCGGTGAAAGTGCAATTCGACCTCGCGATTGAGGACGCGTCGCAGTCCTTCGACCAGGGCCGAAGGCTCGTGGTCCGTTTCGCCTCGCCGCTTGATTTCGGCCAGGGGCGTTCCCGGGAAGACGGTGAATGTGCTCTGGTGGATGATCTGGTTGCCGGCGTCGAGCTCCGGAACGATGAAATGCACCGTGGCCCCGTAGGTCAGCATGCGATGTTGAAAGGCGTCTTCGTAGGGGGTCGCACCTGGGAACGAGGGAAGCAACCCATGGTGCAGATTGATGATGCGTCCCCCCGCGAACTTCCAGCAAGTGGCCGGCGGCAGGATCCGCATGTAACGGGCCAGAACGATGTAGTCGACGGCGTAGTGATCGAAGAGTTTGACAACACGCTCGTTGTCGGGCCGCCCCTGGGCGTCGCCGACCTGCTGCCAATCGACTTGAAATTGCTCGGCGACGCCGCGGCAGGCGTCCCGGTTGCCGATGACAACCGCGGGCGTGGCCGACAGGCGTCCATCGCGGATGGCCCGCAGCACGGCTAATGCAGGCTCCGGCCGCTGCGTCGTGCACAGTGCCAGCCGCGGCGGGTGTCCGAGACCGTCGCGGGACCAGGTCCGCAATGAGAGCCCTTTGATCCGGCCGATTTCGTTCATCCGTTCGGTCAGCTCGGCGATCGACTCGGGTCCGCCCGGCCACTCGACGCGCAGCAGCATGGCGAAGAGCTGCTCGGAATCGTGGTCGTACATCTGAATTTCGTGGATGTTCGCCCCCGAGCTGGTGACGTGATGCACGATTGGATCGGCCAACCCGCGATTGTCCGGACCAACCGCGGTGATTACGACTTGCATGTCTCGCTCCAAAAACTTTTGCCCAGCGTGATATGCTGCAGCATAGCTGACCAATCCCGCGGCAAAAACGGAGCGACCTTTGACCATGGCCGCCGTGCTCAACTTCCGCAGTGACACCCAGACTCTTCCCACGCGCGAGATGCTCGAGGCGATCCGGCACGCGCCGCTGGGCGACGACACGTATGACGAGGACCCCACCGTCACCCGGCTGGAGCAGCTGGCTGCCAAGATGTTGGGCAAAGAGGCGGCCATGCTCGTGATCAGCGGCACGATGGGCAACCTGTGTGCCCTGATGGCGCACGCGAACCCGGGGGACGAGGTTCTGCTCGATTCGCAGTCGCATATCTACGCCTACGAGGCTGGGGGGATGGCGAGCGTGGCGGGCTTGATGCCCCTTGTGCTCACCAGTCGCAAAGGGGTTCTCGACCCGGACGAGGTGCGCGCGGCGATTCGTCCGCTCAATCTGCATCATCCGATTCCCCGTTTGCTGTGCCTGGAGAACACTCACAATCTCAGCGGCGGGCGCGTCGTGCCGCTGGAAATCCAGAATCGTCTCTGCCAGGTGGCGCACGAGCGCGGGCTGGCCGTGCATCTCGACGGCGCCCGCATTTTCAATGCCGCGATCAAGCAGGGCGTCTCCGCCGCCGCAGTTGTCCAGCACGCCGACTCGGTCATGTTTTGCCTCTCGAAGGGGCTGTCTTGCCCCCTGGGCTCGTTGCTCGTGGGCACGAGCGAATTCATCTCCAAGGCCGATCATTGTCGCAAGCGCATCGGGGGCGGCATGCGCCAGGCCGGCGTCATCGCCGCCTGTGGCCTGGTGGCGCTTGAGACGATGATCGATCGCCTGGCCGACGATCACGCGAACGCCCGCTTGCTTGCCGAGGCGGTCAACGAGGTGCCCGGACTGCGGGTCGACCTGGAGTCGGTCGAAACCAACATGGTCAACGTCGACCACAGCGACACGGGCCTGACGACGCCGGAAATTCTGGCCCGCTTCCAGTCGGCTGGCCTCTTAGCCAGTGCGCGACCCCCGCGACAATTCCGACTTGTCACCAACCGGCACCACGACCGCGCGGCGGTTGACGAAGCCGTGCGACGGATCCGCACGGCGCTGGGGAGATAAGACCGACATGCGTGCGGTCGGCGGGACGACGTAGGCCGGCGGGCGGCCGTCCGTTCAGAGCGCAGACCGGTCCCAATGGGCGGCTGCCTCCACGGTGATCGGCAACTTCGTTGTCGGGTGCTCGAACGTCAATCGCACGGCCCGCAGGGCGATTCCATCTTTGAAAGTGCGTTTCGACCCGTATTTGCGGTCGCCGACGATCGGATGACCGGCCGCCGCCAGCTGCACGCGGATCTGATGACTGCGGCCGGTCGCCGGTCGGATCTCCAGGAGCGTGGTCGAGGGCGAACTCTTCAAGCGGCGGTAGCTCAGCCGGCTCTCCCGGGCTCGCGAGTCCGCTTTGCTTGCGGAACGCCGGACGACGTTCGTTTTGTGGTCCTTGACCAACCGGTCGACCAGGAGCCCTTCGCGCTCGGCCACGCGTCCTTCGACGAGCGCCTGATAGACCTTTTGGACTCGACCAGAGCGAAACTGCTCGGCCAGACGCGCGGCGGCTTTGCTCGTGCGAGCAAACAGAACGACGCCACCGACCGGCCGATCCAAACGCTGGACGACGCCGACGAACACATTGCCGGGCTTTTTGTACTTCTCCCGCAGGTAGTCCCGCACCTGGTCGACGAGCGAAACGTCGCCCGTGCGGTCGCCGGCGGTCAGCAGTCCGGCGGGCTTGACGACCGCCAGGCAATGATTGTCTTCGTAGAGCACGGTCAGCGCACAGGGGGCGGCCACCGCTACAGAATCACGAAGTCGCTGATTGACGGTTGGCTGTCGTGCATCTGCGTGATGCGCGGCGAATAGGGCAGGATCACGTGGAGCGTCACGTCGCCGACCGTCACGTCGTCTCCCGGTCTCAAGATGGCCTCGTTCTGAATGCGACGTCCGTTGACGAACGTGCCGCTGTTGCTTCCCAAGTCGCGGACCCGCAGGGCGTACTCGTCCCGCTTGAAGACGCAGTGGTGCCGGCTCAAGAGCGGGCTGACGGGTCGCAGGTCGCAGTCCCGCTCGTTCCCCACGACAAACCGCTTGAAATCCATGCGAATTCGCTTACCGATGCAGCTTCCGCTGAGGACCTGCAACTCGCCGACGCTGGAGGGTTTTGCCGGGCTGTCGAAGTGCGGGATTGAGGCCGCGGTCGGCGCGGAGCTCGAGGGCTGCACCGCGCTCAGCGACTCGATGACAAGCTGCCGGTTCGGGTCCATCATCTCGGCCAGGTGCTGGTCGAGCGTCTTACCGCCGCCCCAGCGGAACTGCGGTTGCTCTTGAGGCGGGCGAGGGGGAGCGTCCGGTGCCATCTGCGCGAACGCCGGCTGGGGATCGACCGCAGGAGGCGGCGGAGTGACCTCCGGCAGCGGCCAGGGAATCGGGTCCTCGCGCGCGGCGGCCACTTCTTCCGGCGGATGCAAAAATCGCGGCTGCGGCTCGGGCGGCACGGGAGGCTCGAGCCTTCCGACCGGGAACGGCAAGCCGATCCGCGCCGCCAGGTCGTCCGTGTCGATATAGATGCGGCGATCGGTTTGCGACTCCAGAATGTCCGAGTCCGACGGGGGTTCCGGCACCGTGTACGCCTTGCCGCACAACGGACAGTTCGATTTCTTGCCGGCCGATCCGCGCCGCGCGACGACGCGGGCCTCGCAATGCGGACAATGAAAACGAAACTTTTCCTCGAGGACGGCGGCATCGGCCGGCACCAGCACCGACGCGCCGCAGGCGTGACAGACGACGTGGCCCCCCGCGTAAAGGTCCAGCACCTCTATGCGGCTGCCGCACGCGCAATCGAGATGGATCATCGCCTTGGAGACCTCGAGCGACCCGGCTCGTAATCGAATCTCTCTCAAACTCAATTTTTGTCCAAGCGCCGACCGCGCATCAAGGCTCCAATCGCGTCCCATCGCCAAGATCGAAAGTCAATGAAGAGATCTTCTTTGGACCTTGACATTGGGCCTCGACGCCTGCACAGGTCCTGCCTCTAGCGGCGCCCCGCCAATGCACGAACTGCCGCGACGTCCTTGGCGATTTCGCTTACGAGCTCCTCACGGCCACCGAACTTCCGGACGTCCCGCACCCGATCGAGCAGGTCGACCGCCAGCGTCTGACCGTACAGGTCACCCGAAAAGTCGAGCAAATGAGCCTCCACTTTGCGGACATTTTCGTGAAATGTGGGGTTGGGCCCGATGTTGATGGCCACGGCAAAATCACGCCCGGCGATGGTGGCGACGCCTGCGTAGACGCCGTCCGCGGGGAGCAGCGTCTCGATCCGGGCGATGTTTGCCGTGGGAAAGCCGATCTGCTGCCCCCGCCGCGCCCCGGCGACAACCTCTCCCTCGATGCGATAGGGGTGCCCCAGCAATTTGACCGCGTCGGCAAGTTTTCCCGAGGCAATCAGCGACCGAATCGTGCTCGAGGAGACCATCGCCCGCGCCCCGCCGACCGGCTCCGCGACTTCCAGCAGGATGTTTCTCTTGCGACACAGTTCGCGCAGCGTGTCGATGTCGCCTTTGCGATCCTTGCCGAAACAGAAATTTGGCCCCTCGACGATCCCCTTCGCGGCCAGCTGCCCGATCAGAATGGAGTCGACGAATTGCTCCGGCGTCAGCTCGAGCAGCTGCTTATCCGTCGGGTAGGCAATCACACAGGTGACGCCCGCCTGTTCGAGCAGTTCGTCTTTGTGCTTAAGCGTCGTCAGGCTGGGCGGGACGTGCCCGGGACGCAAGAGAGCCAGCGGATGCGGATCGAACGTCAGGACGACCGCGGGGACGCCATCGCGCTGGCTGCGGGCGGCAAGATGCTGGGCGATCTCCTGGTGGCCTCGGTGGACTCCGTCAAAATTCCCAATCGACACGTAGCCGCCGCGGTACAGTTCGGGCTTCTCAAAACGTCGCAGCAAGGTCATTCAGTTTTCCCGCGGTCGCAGCTCGACATTCCCGCTCTCCAGGTCCTCCGGGAGAGGGCCGGGGTGAGTGCGGTTTTTGACAGTGTGAGAAGACCCGCGCCGTTCAGAAGACCCCGCACCCTGTCCCTCTCCCCATTTGAAGCAAGTGGGGCGAGGGTTGAACACCGTTTCCGTTCAGCCGCGATTATTTCCAGTTTTCGATCGGCGTCGCAAAACGCTTGAGTTTTTCGCGATCGATTTCGATCCCCAAACCCGGGGCATCGGGAATCGGCAGCAGTCCCGCGCCGTCCAGGCGCGGCGTTGCGACGGCCAGTTCCTCGATGTAGGCCGAGGGGGTCAGATATTCAACATACTGGGCGTTCGGCAAGGCCGCCGTCAGTTGCAGGTCGGCCGCCAGCCCCACCACCGTGTTCCAACCGTGCGGCACGAATTGAACGTTGTGGTCCTGAGCCATCCAGGCGATTCGACGCGATTCGCTCAAGCCGCCGTTCTTCGTGCAGTCGGGCTGAATGATGTCGACCGCCCGGCGCTCGAGCCAGGGAAGAAACGACTGGCGACGCGTCAGCACTTCGCCGCCGGCGATTGGCACGGGCGAAGTCCGTGTCAACTCGGCGTAACCGTCCAGATCGTCGGGAGGCAAGGGCTCCTCGAACCAGGTGACGTTGTAGTCGGCCAGCATCCGCGCGGTCTCTCGGGCCCAATTCAGTCCGTGCGGCCAGAACTGTTCGCTGCCGCCCGCGTCGACCATCAATTCGACCTGGTCGCCGACCGTCTCCCGAGCCGTCCGCATCAACAGTTCGTCAAACCTCCGGCTGCGGCGCCCAAAGGGACGCCATCCCAATTTGATCGCGCGAAAGCCGCGGCCCACCGTCTCCTCGAGCCGGCGCTGCAGAGCGTCCGGCTCGTCGAACAGGATCGAGCCGTACGGCTTGATTCGCGAACGGTAGCTTCCGCCGAGCAGCCGAGCAACCGGCTGGCGACAAACTTTGCCAAAAATGTCCCAGAGCGCCAGATCGATGCCGCTGATCGCGTGCTCGACCGCGCCGCCGCGCCCTTGCCAGAACGTCGACTGCCGCAAGATCTCGGTCGTCCGCTCCGGCTCATCGGCCCGCGCGTCAGCCAAGAGCGGCCATAAAAGCCGCATCGCCCCGGCCACGAGCGGCCCCGAAGTGAAGCAGCTCCCCCAACCACTGAGCCCAGACTCCGCGACGACCTCGACCAAGGTGTGGAGATCTTCCTGCGGCTCATGCCCCTGCGGCCAGCCGCCATCGACGGTCGCCCCGGTAAGCGGAAAAATGCGGACGTCGACAATCTTCATGCGTGAGGCTCTGGCGTCCGCAGTCGCAGTTTTGGCGGGAGTTTGTTCGCTCAACCGATTATGCGGAGAAGGCGGGCTTCGTGCCAATCCGTACTGCGATCGGCTGCTTGCCGCGACCCCCGCGCCTGATATACTCAAAACGCTCCCGCGGACGTGGCGGAATTGGCAGACGCGCAGGATTGAGGGTCCTGTTCCCTCTTTTGGGAGTGGAGGTTCGACCCCTCTCGTCCGCAATTGGGTCAAGGCGTTAAGATCGCGTCGGTGCCTGTGGGCTTTTCTTGCAGTCGAACGGCAAGCTGGCGAAACGCCCCCAAAACACTCCGCCCGCGTTGCCGCTTAGCTCACGGATGCAGAGTCGGCAGCGGCGTCGGTGCGCGGTCGATGGCGTGCCGGTCGACGAGCAGCTGCGCCAGCTCGCGTATGTGGCCGTTGACATAGTCGAGCAGGACCTGGTTGGTCCGCGGATCCCAGCCGTAACTGACCAGCTCGCGGTAGACGTTTTCCGGCGGATCGTGGCGAACGAGCAGTCGGTAAAAGCTGACGCACGCGCCGGTTCGCTGAGATCCAGCGGCGCAGTGGACCAGAACGGGACGCCCTTGCTGCTCTGACTCGACGATCGCCTCAACCGCTCCGGCATACCGCTCGATCTGGCCGGTCCCGTCGCCGCGCAGGGGGAAGCGCAGGTGGCGGACGCCCTTTGCATGAGCGGCATCCAGTTCGGCCCGCTGATCGGCGTCGTTGGGATCGAGGCCGTTGAGGTCGATGATCGTCCCGATGCCATAGCGGTCGATGACGCCCGCGATCAGGTGCCGCGAGATTTGGCCGCTGCGATAGAGTTTCCCAGGGACGACGGTGCCGAACCGCTTCGGAACAAATCGATCGCGAAGGACGAGCGTCCAAAGCAGGAGGGCGGCCCCAACGAGCGCCAACCCCGCCACCGCAACGACAATTTGGCGCGTGCGTCGGGCGGCCGTCGCGGCTGTCCGAGAGGGCGGCGAATCGAAGGCTTGCGATGACTGCGAAGTGGAGCGAATTCGGGCAGGCGTGCCCGGAAGCGCGGCGATCGGTCGTCCTTCCATGGATCGGGATTCCGACGAGTCAGCGGGAGCGCGGTAGCCAGAGCGCATGAATCTCAGTTAGCGGCAGGTCGCTCCCGCGAGCAGAACCAGAGCGCGGAAGGATAGCGTCCCGGCCGGAGCCCGCACAGGTCACATTTCGGATCAGCGGTGCGCCGCAAGCGCTGGCCGTACACGGAGGCGATTTCGAGCGCCGAATCAGCGACTAATGAGACTTTTTCGCGTCGGCCCGTTGCACGGTTGCCTGCGCATTTCGGGCATCGCGATCTGACGGGGCGGCGCGGTTCGCCTCGATCTCCGAAACGGTCTTGCGAATTCCATTCAAAAGCTGTGCGGTCTGAAACCAGGGGCTGACGGACTTCATCTCGAGAGCTCCACTTCGCACCTGTAATCGATCCCTCTGCAGGTCGAAATCTGACCGTGGGCGCCATCTTACAGGGGTATCTGCGGCGAAGGGAAGCACTTTGCTTGCCAACATCCCTGATTTCCCGGAAATGAGGAGAGGTGTGACGAATAAGCAAGCGTTTCCGCGTCGTGAACTAAGCGGTTACACGGACTGCGATTCAGGTGAGTTCGAAAGGGTGGAAGCCGGCCCGACCGACGTGAATCGGCCGAACCGGCTTCCGGAATCCCTCTCTCCCTAACGAGACCTGCGAGACGCTTTTATTTACTGTGCCGCTGGGGGCGTTGTCGATTGAAAAAATCCTCCGAGGGCTGACGCCTTCGGCTCGGTTACGCCTAAATCTCTAGCGAAGTTTGAGGCTCGCCACGCCGACGATGGCCAGCAGGGCCGAGCCGATCCAAAAGCGGACAACGATTTTGATCTCGTGTTGGCCCTTAAACAGATAGTGATTGTGCAGGGGACTGCAGGCGATCAGCCGATGGCCGGTCAGCTTGTACCAACCGATCTGGAGCAGAACGCTTACGGTTTCGATCACGAAGATGCCACCCACGATCACGAGCAGCACTTCCTGCCGCGAAACCAGGGCGGCCAAAGCCAACAGGGCCCCGACCGGCAACGCACCGGTGTCGCCCATGAAGACTTGGGCGGGATAGCAGTTGAACCACAAGAATCCCAGCATCGCTCCGACCATCGCGCCGAGCACGACGCTGAGTTCCCCGCACCCTGAGATAAACGGAATCCCCAAGTAGTCGGCCATCGTCCGATGGCCGGCCAGATAAGCCAGCGCGACAAAGGCCGATCCCGCAAAGACCGTGCAGCCGCCGGCCAGCCCGTCGAGGCCGTCGGTCAGGTTGACCGCATTCGACGTTCCGACGATCACCAGCACGCTCCAGACGATGAACGCTCCGCCCAACCAGAGGCTGCCCGCGCCAAGCGGCCCGATTAGCTCCAATCCGTGCGGCACCGTTCGCTGGTGCCAGTACAAAATCGAGCCGATCGAGAGAGCGAACACGATCTGAGTGGCCAGTTTCTGTCGGACGCTCAAACCGTTTCGCGGCGTATTGAGCTTGATCCAGTCGTCGCAGGCGCCCAGCGCCCCAAACAATAGCGTGGTCAGCAGGGCCAGTTGCGTGAACGGATTTGTCAGATCGCCAAACAGCAGCGTCCCGACGACGATCGCGGCCACGATAAACAGGCCGCCCATGGTCGGCGTCGACTGCTTGGTGGCCTGGATTTCGTTCAATCGCTGCGAGGCACTGGCAATACGTTCCCGAAAGCGTGCCCGCAGCCAGCCGATGGCGAGCGGGCCCAGTGCGATCGCCAGCACAAACGCGGTCACACTGGCCAGCGCCGTCCGCGCCGTCAGAAAGACGCGCGAATCGCCCGCTGTGTGCAGCTCCACTTGCCGGAGCATCGGAGCGAACCAGTTGACCAGCCAGACCAGCATCGCGTTTTGCCTGCTGCAAATTCACCAGACCGGCGAGCTCGTGGCCGCCGCTTGGATCAATTCGCTCGCTCGGGTTGGGATTGGCCATAGTCCGTCAAGACGACTCACAAGGTGTATCCCCGGGCGCCGAGGAACACCCTCGGCGCCCGGTCTGTAGGTTCTGCTGTGAAGCGGACGATTGGAGTGATTGACCCAGAAATCACTTGTTCCAATTGCCTGATTGCTTCCGCCCGGCCGAAGCCGGACAGTACGCCGGATCCCCGCAAACCCAAACGTACACAACAGAACCTCAAAACTATGCGCAGGCCCGCGTGCTCGCGCACGGGGCAATGTTCTCCTGAATGTTCGTGAGAGCCATGAGTCGGTCGACGACGCGTTCCATCCGCATCGAGCGAGAGCCCTTCACCAGCACGACGTCGCCAGGCGCGAGCCAGCAGTCGAGGATGGCCGTCACCACGTCGAGGTCGTCGCACTGGGCAAGTTGTTCGGAGTGCATTCCCTGGCCGCGGGCGCCGGCGAGCACGTCGGCTGCGTATTGGCCGACGGCGATCAGCCCGTCGATTCCCAGCCGAGCCGCGAGTTCTCCGATCGCGGTGTGCCAGGCAGCCGACTCGGGCCCTAGTTCGAGCATGTCGGCCAGCACCAGAATTCGGCGTCCTTCGCATTTGCAGTCGGAAAGCAGGCGGCAGGCCGCCTCGGCCGAGCTGGGATTGGCGTTGTAGGTGTCGTCGATCAACGTCCAGGGTTGCCGCTGTCGCATCTGGCAGCGACCTTCGACCGCGGCAAACTGCACCAGTCCATCGGCAATGTCACGCGGCTTGATTCCAACTTCCTTCGCGACCGCAATGGCGGCCAGAGCGGTCGAAACATGATGTCGTCCGATGGCCCGAAGCGTGTAAGCCGTACCGTCAACGCGGAATCTGAGCGCTTGTCCGTCGGATTCGATCGCCGTCGCACGCAGGACATTGTCCGCCCGTTCGCCCGCGGCGATCACGCGGCAGCGAGCCCGCACGCCGGCAGCGCGACAGCGAGGATCGTCCCCGTTGATCACGGCGAATCCGCCCGAGGGGAGCGACTCGAGCAACTCGGTCTTCGTGGCTGCAATCGTCTCGATCGAGCCGAAACTCGCCAGGTGGGCCACGCCGATGCCGGTCAACACGCCGACTTCCGGCCGCGCGACGTCTGCCAGTTGGCGAATTTCTCCGCTGTGCGAGGCAGCCATTTCAAGGACGGCGAACTCGTGGCGGCGTTCGATGTCGAGCACGCTGAGCGGCAGTCCGATGTGGTTGTTGAAGTTCTTTCGACTGCGGCAGCCTTCGCATGTCGAACTGATCGCCGCGTGCAGCATTTCGCGCGTGGTCGTCTTGCCGACGCTCCCCGTGACCCCGATCACCAGCGCGTCCATGCGCTGGCGGTGCGATCGGGCAAAGTCCTGCAATCCTTGCAGGACATCGGGGACGACAATCGCCGGGAAGTTGCCGGCGACCGTCTTGTTTTCCTGGACCACGCACGCGACGGCACCGCGGCCGATCGCGTCAGCGACGAAATCGTGTCCGTCGTGCCGACTTCCCTCGAGCGCCCAAAACAGATCGCCGGGCCGAGCGGTCCGTGAGTCGGTCGTCACTCGATCGAAGGCAACCGCCGCGGGATCGCTGGCCTGTGCCCGACCTCCCGTCGCGGTTTGCACGTCTCTGAGCGTCGAGCGTTCCATGCCGGTCGATCCTGCCGCCGGCGCAATGGCCAGCAGCACGAACAATCGAGATACGAAGGTGATCAGTTCCGGCAACATGAGTCGCAATCCGAACGGTTGTCCGCGCGAGGTTTAAACGGCGGCAGCAGTCACTCCAGCGGCCGGCCGGCGCCGCACCAAAACTTCCCGCACCACGTCGCGGTCGACGAAAGGCACTCTCCGATTGCCGATGATTTGTTCCCGCTCGTGACCCTTGCCGGCCACGAGGACGCAGTCACCCGGTTCGGCGAATCCCAGAGCCCGGCGAATGGCCTCGGCCCGGTCGGGTTCGATGACCGGCTCGTGGGCAGTCGACGGGTAGCCGGAGACGACTTCACGGATGATTTGTTCCGGATCCTCGGAGCGCGGGTTGTCGCTGGTGACGATCGCCAGGTCGGCCTCGGACAGGGCGCGGCCGATCAGCGGGCGCTTGGTCCGGTCACGGTCGCCTCCCGCACCGGCGACGCAAAGGACGCGTCCGTGCGACAATCGCTTCAAGAAACCGATCGAGCGACGCAGCGCGTCGTCCGTGTGGGCATAGTCGACAAACACGTCGAACGGTTGGCCGCAGTCGACGCGTTCCATCCGGCCGGGCACGACCCGCAATCCTTCGATTCCCTTTTTGACTTCGGCCAGCGAAAGACCGAATCGCTCGGTCGCCGCGGCCGCCGCCAGGCAGTTGGAGACGTTGTGCCGGCCCACGAGCGACGTCGTGACTTCGATCGAATCGGTCGCGCGGCGGAGCAAGAAACGAGACCCTCGCAGAGACTCGTCGAGCACCGTTGCCCAGACGCGGGCCGGCCGCTCCAGACCGTAGGTCACAACCCGGGCATCGCCGGCCACGCGACCGACAAGGGCCGCACTGTGGGGGTCGTCCGCATTCAGGACAACGAGCGCCTGCGGCTTGAGATGTGCCAACAAACGGGCTTTGGCCGCGCGGTAGGAGTCGGCATCGTTGTGGTAGTCGAAGTGATCATGAGTGATGTTCGTGACGACGGCGACGTCGAATTCGGTGCCGGCCGTCCGTTCCTGCTCGAGGGCGTGGCTGGAGACTTCGAGGACCGCATAGGTCGATTCGGCGGCCACCATTCGCGACAGCCAGTGGGACAGCGACTGCGAATCGGGGGTCGTCATCTTCGACGGAGTCGAATGGGCGCCGTCGTGATATTCGATGGTTCCCAGCAATCCGGTGCGCCGTCCGGACGATTCCAGAATCGAGCGGACGAGCCAGGTGACCGTCGTCTTGCCGTTGGTTCCCGTCACCGCAGCCAGATCAAGATGCCGCGACGGATAGCCGGCCAAAGCCGAGCACAATTCGGCGAACGCCTTGCGGGCGTGGGGGACGACGCATTGGGGAATGTGGACGTTGGGCAGCGGGCGCTGAACGAGCAGGCTGTTGGCTCCGTTCTGGATCGCGTCGTCGACGAAGTCGGCGCCGTCGACGCGCGTGCCGGGAATCGCCGCGAAGAGCATGTTCGGCTTACATTGACCGCTGCACTCGGTGGCTTCGGTCACGCGGATGTCGCCGCATCCAACGAAGCTCGCGGCGGGCAACAGGGTGCGAAGGCTGACAGGCACCCGCACGGGCAGGAACCGCTGGGTCATACGGCTCTCCGCCAAAGGCGCAATCGGGCCGGCAGCTCTTTGCGCATGCCGAAAACGGGAGCACGCGCGTTGCTGCTGCGGCACGAAGACGCCTTCGGCCGGTTGATCGTCAATCGTTATGTGAGGTGGAAGAACAACAGAACGTTGAGGAGTTGCTGTTGTGGAGTTGCTTTCGATCGCGGCGTTGAAACCGCAATCAAGAGGAGGGCATTCTCACGATTCCCGCGAAAGCGTCAAGCCGATTTTGGAGATTTTTCAGCCGCGTTGTAAAGCTTACAGAACGTCCGCGACGCGGCCGCTTCGCAAGCCAGACGAGCCGGGCCGCTACAATCGGTTAACGGCCACCACGATGCAGATTCCCCGCGACATTTTGAAGCGCTCTTGGTTCCTTGCCGGCCCGACGGCCTGCGGAAAATCCGAGGCAGCAATCGTCCTTGCGGCCCGCATCGACGCCGAACTCCTGTCGATGGATTCGATGTCGCTCTATCGCGGCATGGACATCGGCACGGCAAAGCCGTCACCGGCGCAGCGCGCGCGGATTCCCCATCACCTGCTGGATCTGTGCGCGCCGCACGAGTCGTTCAGCGTCGCGCAGTATCTCGCGGCGGCAAGCACAGTCGCGAGCGACGTGATCAGCCGCGGGCGTGTGCCGTTGTTCGTCGGTGGGACCGGGCTCTATTTGCGGGCTCTGCTGCGGGGCGTGTTCGACGGCCCGCAGATTCCGCCGAACGTTCGAAAGGAACTCGAAACCGAGCTGACGCACGTTCCGGCCGAATTGCTTCACGAGCGTCTCGCCGCCGTCGATCCGCAAGCCGCCCGGCGGATTCACTCAAACGACGCTCGGCGGATCGTCCGCGCGTTGGAGGTCTATCGGGCGACCGGCCGTCCTCTCTCGGAACTGCAGCGCCAAAGCCCGCTACCGCCGCAAGATCGGCCGCAATACGTGTTCTGGCTCTCGGCGCCGCGCCGCTGGCTTTACGATCGCATCGATCGCCGCGTCGAACAGATGTTCGCCAGCGGTTTGCTGGACGAAGTCCGGAACTTACTCGCCGGACCGCTTCCTCTGAGCCACACCGCCCGCCAGGCACTGGGCTACAAGGAAGTGATCGCGCATCTCGAGCAGGGCGTCCCGCTTGAGGCGACTATTAGGCTGATTCAGACGCGAACCCGCCAGTTTGCCAAGCGCCAGCACACGTGGTTTCGGCACCTGGAAGAATGCCGTCCGATCGAGATGACCGGTGCGGAAGCGCCGGCCGAGTTGGCCGACGCGATTCTGAAAGCTGTGCGGTGCCAGACTCGGCCGTTCAGCGCTTGAACGCGTCGTACAGCACGTAGACGACGCAGGCCGCGATCAGCACGTTTTTGGGAATGGGGACGTATCCGAGATACGTCAGCGTGCAAACTGTGGTGAGGACGAAGTAGCCCATTCCCCGAGTTCCAGGTCGCGGCGCGATCTGCGCGTTTGAGGAGTCCGATTACGCTCGCGGAGCCCAGCAGGATTAAAACTGGGCAATCAAACTGTAGCCCACAGCCGTCTGCGTGCCGAAAGCGTTCGGCTAATTTTCACCGATCACGCGTGGCGTTTCGGCAACATGGGACGCAGCGCATGTTCAGATAGCTGCTACTTCGCCGTGACGCGCGTTGGGCGGGCCGGATCGGGACTGGTGAAGCCGCTTCCGGAATCCTTCGGCGAAAGATTAGGCAGCCCGCCTGACGGTCGTGGGGGTAGCGTCTTGAAGAAACACCATGGAATGGATGTTTCCGATCACCGGACTGCTTTCAAACCGGCCATCCTGCCGGGCAATCCGCATCGGGACCGGTGTGGTCGGCCCCAGCATGGTCGACACGATCTTGGCGTGGATTTCCGCTCCGGGAACCACGGTCAGTCGGTAGCGTTTCAAAATTGACGGGAGCATCGTCCGCAGCGTCTGCATCGCCAACGGGGCGCCAATGCACATCTTGGCTCCGGCGCCGAACGGCAGATACGCATACGGCGAGACGGTCCCTTGCACCCAGCGGTCCGGCCGGAACACTTCGGGATCGGGGTAAAGCTCCGGCATGTGGTGCGTGACGTACTGGCTGAACACGACGGGCGTCCCGCGATTGAGCGGAACGTTGTCCAGCATGGTGGGGACCGCGCAGATCCGCTGCGAATACGCGGATGCGGGCAGGATTCGCATGCTCTCGCGCAACACCCGCTCCGTCAGCGGCATGCGAGTCAGTTCCTCGTACGTGGGACAATCCCCCTGCATGACGTCGGTGATCTCGCGATACAGCTGCCGCATGATGCTGGGATGCTGCGCCAAGAGGAACAGCGTCCAGGTGAGCGTGTTTGCGGTCGTGAGATGGGCCGCGCCGAAGAGCAGTGCCACGTGCCCGATCATTTCTTCGTCCGACACGGTGTGGTCAAGCGCGTTGGCTCGGATCAACAGCGACAGCACATCGTCGCCCGGCTTGTGCGATTCCTGACGCAGCCGGATCATTGTGCGGATTTCGGCTTCCAGCTCGATGGCGAATTCGAGCAATTCGTCGTAGCGATCGTTGATCTCTGAATCGGAGACGAAGGCCCCCATGCCCGTTTGATGGTTCATACCGACCCAGCGGTCGATCATGTGCCCGACTTTCCAGGCGAACTCGGGCCGTTCGACTCCGAACAACTGAGCGCTCGTGATTTGCAGCATGATCCGCGTCATCTCGACGTCCATGTCGCGGACTTCGCCGACCTTCCACGAATCCAATAGCCCGCGCGTCAAATCGCAAATCGGGCCGTGATGAAACGGCAGCGCCTTGCGCTCGAACGGCCCTTTGACGACGCGGCGGTGCTCTTTGTGCAACTCGCCGTTCATGCTCATGATGCCGGAGGTCAGCCGACGCTGGGCCGAATTCCGGGGACCGCGAATGGCGAAAAAGCGGGAGTGAAAGATGTCGCAGTCGGACAGGACGCGTTGGTTCCATTCCGGGCCGAAGACGAACACGATCCGCTGCTTATTCTCTTCCAGGACCGCGAGATTGCCGTACCGAGCCCGCAGGTTGAGCATGCAGGCCATCGGGTCCTCGACGAAGTCGAGCAGCCTGCCTTCAGTGACGGGAAGCGACCCGCTTACGTCGGGAATGTCGGCGGGGCGCGGAAAGATTTGCATGAACCCGCTTCCTGTGCTTGATGCCGAATCCAAGAAGCCCAGACGTGAGGCGTCCCGCGGGGCTGTCGGAGCGGAAGGGCTACTTATTCCGAATGTCCATTCCCGTCAACGCCGGTTCCGCAGTTCTCAGATCCGTTCAGCGTCTTCACATTTAATAATAGCAAGCTTGAGCAGACTTGGGTCTTTGAGATTTTTGTATGGCCGTGTACAGTCACTGGCCATTTTGCTTAAAGCACGCATATTCCGAACCAATCTTGCGCGAATTTGCCGCAAGACGATGCTGTTTAATCGTTTTGAGCACAATAAGGGCAATTTTCTCCGTAAATCACCCTGCCGCACTCCATGCACTCATGAGGGCCGTAGAAGAACGGCGCTGGCGAAGAGGCGCGACTGTACGCAAGATAGACAAACACCAAGACCACGAAGAACGAGAAGAACCAGTATTGCCATCCCAGGAGTTGCGACATCACAAACACCAAAGAGCCGCCGCAAACCAGGTACACGATCAAGTCGTGCCAGCGCCGGCGTCTGATCTGGGCTTTGCGGAAAGCCGCTCGCGCTTCCTGGCTGAAATGTGACCGCAACAGCTCCGACTTTTCGCGGGCGACCGATCGTCGCTCCTCGGCATTGATGGCTTTCAACAGGCGTTCGGTGCTGTCGAGGATGCGATAGGTGTCGTCGAAATCGAAGTCGGTTTGGTGTGCCCAGCGGTTGCGATATTCGCGCAGCTCGCTCACCAAGCTGCGCTCGGCGTGATCGAGCTTGCCGCGGAAGACGCGGTTCCACTGGTCCCACATCACCGTCAAAAGCGCGTGCGCGTCCCAGCGCAAATCGGCGCCGTTTTTCCCCGAGCCCCGATCTTCGCGGAAGCTCTGCTGCGCCACGTTGCGCCAGTCGTTGCGATACACGTCGACCAACGACTGTTCCACGAACGGCGCCAGACCCGTCGAGAGGGAATCCAACGCGCGCGTGACTCGTTCACGATCTTTCCGCACGGCCCATCTCCCGCGAAAGTGACCGCCTAAATGTAGGTCACGCGGCCTTCTTAAGCGGTCAGCATTTGGCAGGCGGCTACGCGGCTGCGCGAGGGGCGCGGAATGGCCGCTACGGACGGCTCAATCGCTACGACCGCGCAGGCTCAATCACGCGACGTCTCGGCCGGCGCGTTGCGGCTCGGGAGGGCTTTTTAGACGCGAATGAAGATCCGCCGCCGATAAAGCCACAGGCAGATCAGCCAGATCAAAAACAGGATCGCGAACTCGTGCCAGATGGGCGTGTAGATGCTCTCGCTGCCGTAGAAAACGTCACTTAGCGACGCGTGTCCGAGCCAGCGGACGAACGACCAGTTGCCGACAGCCGGAACCCGATTGCTCAGCTTGACGATCAGGCCGTGGATACCCTGGTCGAAGGTGCGTAGATGGATTCTCAGCATCGCCGAGAGCCAGCTGTCCGTCAGGTGTGCCACGCAGTAAACGAGGATCGAATTCATCCCGACGATCGCGAAGGGGAACGCAAGTCGCCGGTGTCCGCGCATGTCGACGACCCAATAAAACAGCCCTAAAAACCAAAACGCCCACCCCGCGCTGAAGACGGCCCACGAGGGCGACCAGATCCGCTTGACGATCGGGCACAGCGAATAGTTGAGGCGATCGAAATGGAACGGCCAGATCGTCGTGTCGACCGCCATCGAGACCACGAAGCAGACCAGCCCCGCGGCCATCAGCACTCCCAGCTTTCTGCGCGACGTCCAGCCGCCACGCAGCATCTGGCCGGCCATCACGCCGAAGAGCATCGTGGCGATCGACGGAACGAAATTGAGCGTCTGATAGCCGCCGCCGTTGACCCAGAATTTCTTGCCTTCCCAAGGCTCGGGCGATCGCGGAAAGAGGTTGAGGAACACGCGGTCGGCGGCGGCGGCCACGTTGGTGTGCTTGTTGAAGTGCTCGGCGATGTGATCGGGCTTGAGCCCGGCGCTCGTGAACTGGTTCCAGTCCTCCGGCTTGTAGCCGTGCTCGCTGAGGTACCGAATGACCTGATTTCCCTCGGCCGGCGGCAGTGGATAGTGGTAGAAAGCAAACCAATATCCCCCCAAGATCACCAGCACCGCGACGCATTGCGCGACGAAGGGAGCCCGCAGCAGGACGAAGACGAAGATGTAGCCCAGTCCGATCTGCGTGAGCACGTCCTCGAAGGTGAAGTACGTCATCGTCGAGTGGGTCGACCGCAGGAAAATGCCCAGCCCGATCAGGATCAGCGAGCGGATGAGAGCATGGCGGAACTGCAGGCCCCATGAGTCGCCGCGCGCCTCGCGCTTGGCGTACGAAAAGGGCATGGCGACGCCCACCATGAACATGAACGCCGGCTGAATCAGGTCCCAGGCGACGCAGCCGGTCCAGGCCACGTGGTCGAGTTGCCAGGCGGCCGTGTTCCAGAACAGCTTCCAGGGCTTGCCGTACCACTTTCCATCGAACTGCGTGACGAGTTCGGGGTGACGCCTCACCAGGCTGGTGATGCCCCAGCCACCCGAGACCATCAAGAGCATGGTGAAGCCGCGATAGGCATCCAACGACATTAGCCGCTCGGGGAGCGACTTCGGCGGGCTTTTGGCCGGTTTTTCGGCCGCAGCTGCGGGCTTGGCAGTGGGAGCGGCAGGCTTCGTTCCTTCTTCGCGCTGCTTGAACGCCATGTCACGAACTCCTTGTTCGCGCGGGTCGGCGCGGCTGGGCGTTTGGATCGTGATCCGGCCACAACTGCGACGGCGTGTGCGCCTTCCTGGCGATCGACACGATTTGCTCGACGATCTCGGAGTGAGGGGCGGCAATGTCGCGCGTCTCGCCCAGATCGGTCGCTAGATCATACAACTCGACGTGCCGTGAGCCCAACGGCCGAATCACGCCCTTCCAAATCGATTTGCGCTGCAGCGTCATTTGAGGAACTTCGATGCCTGGCCCGCTGAACCGCGAACCTCGAGGCCGATTCGCCAGCGATTCTCCGAGAAAACTCGATCCTGGTCAAACCGAGTCTCAAACCACGACGAGCGAGCCCGAACACCGGATGCGGTGACAACCGACTGGCGGCTGCGTTAGACTGATCGCAGTTCCCTCCGACGCCAATGGATTGCCGCTTGCCTTCCCGCCACCGGTTCAAACCCAACCGGCTTCTCAATCAACTCACGGACTTCGCATGAGCCAGAAAAAGCGATCGACGCGCCGCGATTTCTTGAAGACCGCCACGGCCGGCGCCGGAGCCGCGTTCGGCGTGCCTTATATCATCACCTCGGCGGCGCTGGGCAACAGCAGCCGGCCCGCTGCCAGCGATCGCATCGTGATGGGCGGGATCGGGATCGGCAACATGGGCCGCGGCGATCAGTCGGGTTACCTGAACCGCAAGGACGTGCAGTACGTGGCGATGTGCGACGTGCGCGACGAGGTCCGCCAGCGATCGAAAGCGACGATCGATGAGCACTACGGCAACCACGACTGCAAAACATACAACGACTTTCGGGAGCTGTTGGCCCGGCCCGATATCGACGCCGTCCACATCGCCACGCCCGACCATTGGCATGCCATCATCACGATCGAGGCCTGCCGCAACGGCAAAGACGTCTTCTGCCAGAAGCCCGAAACGCTCACGCTGCGGGAAGGACCGCTGATGATCGCCGCGGCTCGGCGGTATGGACGCGTCGTTTCCGGCGGCAGCCAGCGCGTGCTCGAAGACTATCGAAAACTCGTCGAGCCGGTTTGGGCGGGCGAGTATGGCAAGATCAAGTCGATCAACGTCAATGTCGGGCCGCTTCCCAAGCTCTGCAATCTTCCCGCTGAGAAGCCCG
>DASPSM010000646.1:0-2475 GCA_035623955.1 Planctomycetaceae bacterium | reverse complement strand
GCAAGAGATGCCGCAAAGCACGAGAATACTGCCCCGGCGCGCCCCCCAAGTCAACTTAATGGGTGTTGTCGGCGGAACAATCTTCCAGACGAAATTCAGTCGCTCTCGAGCTCGCGTCGGGCGACCTCAAGCTTGGCGATCATCGGGTGCAGGAGGTCGGAGAGGCTCTCCAGAGCTCGCAGGATCGCGCTTCGATCGCCTGAGCGCGCGAGTGTTTCGATCTCGATCGCGCGGCTCTGAACCGCTTCACAGTAAACGTTCGCGACAAGCCCCTTCAGCGAGTGGGCCGCTCGTTCGACCTCGCCGAATTGATCGTTTTCCAACGCCGTCTCAATCTTGCGCACGAGGTCGGGGCTATCCTCCATCACGAAGTCGATAATTCGAGCCAACAAAAAGCGATCACCCCCGACGCGGTCGAGCGCACGGGGGACATCGAATTCGATTGCAGCGATCATAAAATCCCTCGCCGATCGCGTAAGCATTCCTCGCCTCGCACGATTGCGGCCGGAACCGGACCCGGCGGACGGTGGATCAATGGCAATCGGACGGACGCCAACCCGATCAGGAACTGCGAAGATCCACTCTCACATCGACCTGACATGTTGGCGACGGTCAAATTCGGGGTGTGGCAGCACCAGCACTCGCCACGCGTAACGCCCCCCAACTCTACGCGCTTCACGTTCGCCGGGCGACCATTCGCTGCGAATGACCCGGCATGCCGCCCGAATCTCTTGTGGCGAGGGAAGATACGGTGCCGACTGGCCTCGAGGTAATTGCATCGCCGAATCCCTTCCAAGCTATGCCCGCAGCGGGAAGAACTCAAACCGATGACAAAGCAGGTTCAAAAGGATCACAGCTGCCGACTTATTCATTTCGCTGGATACGAGCGAGATCTCGGGGTGCAAATCGAGTGCCGCAGATGGACCAGGGTCAATCGGCGCTCTCGAAGGCCCTGAGAGAGCGGCTCGGTGGTTTCAAAAGCCCCATTGCTTGGGCTCAAGGGCGGTCACCCGACCGCCGGCTCGTTGACGTCCACGTGGGCCCATTTGTTACGCGACGCCACGGGGGCGTTTAGAATCGGCGCTCGCGCGGGGGCTGGTTTCCGAGGATTCCGGGGGAGATTTCGCGATGATCGGCGAGCCATTGCAAGTCGCTGAGTTGACCAACTGGCAGCGCGCGAGCGCTTATCTCAGTACTGATGGGATCCGATTCGTCGAGCATCTAGTCGCCGCGCTGGTGATCATCGTGATCGGGCGATGGGTTGCGCGCGGATTGGCCCGCATCACGCGAACACTGATCCTCCGCTCCAAGACCGACGCGGCGGTCGCCGCGTTTGTCTCGGACGTCATCTATGTCGCGGTGCTGGTGTTTGCGGTCGTCTCGGCCCTCGGCTGGGTCGGTTTCGACACAACTTCGTTCGCCGCTGTGATCGCGGCCGCTGGGCTGGCGATCGGCCTGGCTTTACAGGGTTCGCTTGCGAACCTGGCGTCTGGTTTGCTGCTGCTCGTGTTCAAGCCATTTCGCGTCGGCGACTCGGTGGAAATCGGAGCCTCGGCCGGCACCGTCGAGGAGATTCACGTCTTTTCGACCCTTCTCCGCACCGCCGACAACGTGCAGATTCACATCCCCAACAACCAGGTCACGCAGGGCGTGATCAAGAACTTCTCGGCCAAGGAACAGCGGCGAATTGAGCTATTGGTCAACTGCGGCTACGACGACGATTTGCCAGGCGTCAAGCAGCTGCTCGCCGGTTTGGTTCGGCTCGAAGGCCGCGTGCTGGGCGATCCCGCGCCCAGCGTGACGGTGAACGATCTTGTTCCCGCGGGCGTACAGTTGGCGGTGCGCGTGTGGGTGAAATCGGGAGACTTCGCGGACGTGCGCGCGGCGCTCGTCGAGCGAATCAAGCTGGGATTCGACGAACACAAGTTCAAGCTGGCTTACCGCGCCCCTTAGCGGCGCGTTACAAAGTTGGACCCGCGCCAGCCGCTAAAACCGCGTTCCAACCGCTCGAGCGATCGGGAACCGTCGCCAGATGCCGGATTGCCGCGTCAATTCGATCGTGAGTGGGCGCGCGGAATTCGTCCCAAAACACGAGCGGAAAGCGGTCGAGTTTGTCGTGCAGGGCTACGATCTCGACGAGCTCCGGCGGCCGCCCCACCATTGCCCGCACGGCTTCGGCATACACCACGAGCTGGATGGCAAAATGGTCGCGGAGGGTAGCCGGATCGCCACCGGGCAGCCGGCCCGTTTTGTAGTCCAGAATCTTCCACCCACCGCCCGATGAAAGGAGCAGGCAATCGAGGGTGCCGGCGATTACCGCGCTTCTCTCGGACGGCGCGGCATCAATCGGCCATCCCAGCAGAAAATCGATCTCTCGGAAACACTGCGAAGCGCTATGTATCTCGGACCAGAGTTCGCTTTCGACGAGGGCCTTTACCCGCCGGACCATGACGGCCGGATCCAAGGCCTCGGCAC
>DASPSM010000660.1:0-5648 GCA_035623955.1 Planctomycetaceae bacterium | reverse complement strand
AGCGCGAGATCTTCGCGCAGACCGGCCTGCAGTTCATGGAGTTCAACACGCTCTTTCAACTGTTGGCATTCCAGCGCTCGAATCCGGACCTGCTGGCCGCGGCCGAACGGTTGCTGTTGATGCCTGACTTTTTCCACTGGTGCCTGTGCGGCAGCCGGGTGATCGAATTCACCAATGCGACGACGACCCAGTGCTTTCACGCCACAGAGAACAGGTGGGCCTTCGATCTGCTCGCGCGGTTCGGGCTGCCGGCCGGCGTGTTTCCCGAAGTCGTCCCGCCCGGCACGCAGCTCGGCAAGCTGCGCGAGGGAGTGGCCGCCCGCGCCGGCCTCAAGCGAATCGAGGTCGTCGCACCCGCCACCCACGACACCGGATCGGCAGTCGCCGCCGTCCCGACTCAATCCACCGGCAGCCCCAACTGGGCTTACATCAGCTCGGGCACGTGGTCGCTTCTGGGGGTCGAAGTGCAGCAGGCCGTGCTAAGCGAGCGAGCCCTCGAGCTGAACGTGACGAACGAAGGGGGCATCGACCGCACGTACCGGCTGCTCAAGAACATCATGGGCCTGTGGCTCGTGCAGGAATGCAAGCGGGCTTTCGAGCGGCGAGGAAGGACCTACGATTACGCCGAGCTCACGCGCCTCGCGAGCCAGGCGCGACCCCTGCGCTCGCTCGTGAATCCCGACGACCGCGCATTTCTCAATCCGGATGATATGGCAACGGCCATTCAGAAGTGGTGTGACGACTATGGCGAACCCGTTCCGCAGGCGGAGGGGGAGCTGATCCGCTGCGCGCTCGAAAGCCTGGCCTTCAAATACCGGATGGTGCTCGAGTGGCTCGAAGAGCTGACTGGCACACGCATCGAGGTGGTGCACATCGTTGGCGGCGGCTGCCAGAACGAATCGCTGAATCAACTGACGGCCGATGCCTGCGGCCGCCCGGTGGTCGCTGGTCCCGTCGAAGCCACCGTACTGGGCAACGTGTTAATTCAGGCGCGCTCGGCGGGCGAGCTAAAATCTCTGAGTGATCTCCGCCAGGTCGTCCGCGAGTCGAGCGCGCTCAAAACCTACGAGCCTCGGGCGACGGCTGCCTGGAGCCAGGCGTACCCGCGATTTGTCGACCTCGTCGCCAGGTCGGCCCGCAACGCGGCGGTTTGAGCCTGCTAACCGAAAGATCGCCTTGCCGCCCGCTGCAACGCGCAGGGCCATGTTGATGCGTCAGCGAGTTCAGAGATTCGGTTACAGCGGAAATCGAACGAACATTTGGCCCTCCCGTGGGGTAGTTGCGCTGGGTCCTCTTGGCCAAATCGAAACAACGAATTGAGCAAGATGACCTAAACAGGCCAACACCGCGGTGGGGCGGGTTTTCACCGATTGACCTGGGCAAAGCCTGACCACATACTCATGGTCTGCGCTTCCTCCATCTCCGTTCCGTTTTGTTCCACCGGGACGAGCGCAACGTGACGACTTCGAAACGCCGTCATCCGAAGTCGAAGAAGCACGGCACACCCAGGTTGGTCCAGGGTGACAGCCGCGAGACGCGTACGTTCCCATTTCAGAACGTCGAGAATCCCGGGGACGTGCGGCTGGCTGCCCTGAAGATCCGGCGCTTCGAGATCCTCGACGAGATCGGTCGAGGAGGACACGGCGTCGTCTTCCGCGCCAACGATCGGGTGCTCAAGCGGCTTGTGGCCTTGAAGCTCCCTCGCCCAGAGGTCCTGCATTCGAAGGAAATGCGCCGCCGCTTCGTCGCCGAAGCCCAGGTGGTGGCGGCCCTCGACCACCCGAACATCATCAAAGTCTACGATGCCGGTTTCGAGGCCGCTGTCTGCTATATCGCGCAGGAATTGTGTAACGGGCCTTCGCTGGGCAACTGGCTCAAGGATCAGCCGGCAAAGATCCGGGCGGACGTGGCGGCGTCGGTGACTTTGGCGCTGGCACGCGGGCTGGATCACGCTCATCAACGCGGAGTGCTGCACCGCGATCTCAAGCCGGCCAACGTGCTATTGAAGCCGCGCTTCGGCACGCTCGACGAAGGCTCCGCTCTGGTGGACGACCCGACCAGCAGCGCGATCTGGAAGTTGTTTCCTTTCACCCCAAAGCTCGGCGATTTCGGCATCTGCAAGGCGTTCGACGGCGATCCGGATCAAACCGGAACTCGAACGGGACTGGTGCTGGGCACGGCTGCGTACATGGCGCCCGAGCAAGCGGTCGGAGTTGCCTCTGAGCTCGGGCCGCAGTCCGACGTTTATTCGCTCGGGGCCATCTTGTACGAGATGCTCACGGGCGCTCCGCCGTTTGATGGAGCTTGCTCCGCGGATGTTTTGAAACGCGTTTTGGTCGACCAGCCCGACCCAATCCGCACGGAGCGTCGGGACGTGCCCGCCCCCCTTGAGGCGATTTGTCTGAAGTGTCTCGAAAAATCGACGGCAAGCCGCTACGCGTCGGCTGCCGAGCTTGCCGACGACCTCCGTCGCTTTCTGGTGGGCGAGCCAGTCCGAGCGCCGAGCCGGGGATTCCTGGCATCCTTCTTCAAAGCCGGAAGCAAACCGCGGCGAGCGGTTCAGATTGCCTTCGCCCTGGCGGGCTGGCTCCTCGTGCTGGCTTCCCTCGGCTGGTACCTGCGCGCACCCAAACTGGGCACAGGCGCGGTGGCCGGCTCAACGGCCGGCGACAGCGAGACGGCGATCAGCGCCGATGTCCGCAGTGCCTTCAATCTTTGGCACGAAAACGCCGAACGCTTGCGCGACAACCCCAACGTCGCCGATGAAATGACTACTCTCTTGGCGCGTCACATTCCCAAGCCGGGAGACGTCGACCGCAGGGGGTTCGATTGGCACTACGCCTGGCGGCTGTGTCATCCGGCAGAAGCCGTGGGAGGGCTAACGCAGCTCGCATCGTTCAAAGCCCATCCGAGCGAGGTCTTTTTTGTCGCGTTCTCTCGGGACGGCACTCGGTTCGCCACCGCTGGCCAGGATCGGACGGCCCGCGTTTGGAATGCAAACACGCTTGAACCCATCTGTGTCTGCTCGGGACACACCAATGACGTGAACTGGGTCGACTTCGCACCCGACGGGCGCTCGCTGGCCACGGCCAGTGACGATCACAGCGTCAAAGTCTGGGACGCCGCGACCGGAAAAGAGCTGTTTACCTTGTCCGGCCATAAAGCCGCGGTCGTGGCGGTGCGCTTCAGCCCGATGGGCGACGTGCTTGTTTCCGGGGATCATGAGGGAGTGCTCAGGCTTTGGGATGTCGTCAGCAGGCGCCTCATCAAGTCGGAACTCGCCGCGCATCACAACAAGCGCATTCAGTCACTCGCTTGGGGAATGAGCGGGCAACTGCTGGCGTCGATCGGAGACGACAACGCCATTCGCCTGTGGGAAATGCCCGGCATGGCGTTGCGCACGCAGCGCGAGACATTCGATAGTATGTGTGCCGCGTTCAGCCCCGTCGCCAACTTGATCGCCTACGGTGGTCGGGGCACGATCCGGATCGACGACGTGCATAGCGGCGGCTGCTACGCGACGTTTTCCGATCATTTCGACCACATCGAGTCGATCGCCTTTTCACCCGACGGAAGGCAGCTTGCGTCCTGCGACGGCCACGGCGCCCTGCGGATTTGGGACGTCGCCAGCCGTCAGGGGTGGAGCGCGGCCCCGATTCGTTACGACAAGGTCTTGAAGACCCCGTCGGGCGATCCCATTGGCGTCGGACTTTGGTGCGTCGCGTATTCCCCCGATGGGTCCCGGCTGCTGACTGCGGCCAAGGACGGAGTCGTCGACGTCTGGGACACCTCCGTCACTCCGCAGTGGACGACGGTTGCCAAATGCGAACCTGCCCAATCGCCGACCCCACTCGCCTTTGCGCCCGGGAGCAAGCGCCTGATCATCGCCAAGCGCGGGGCAAAGCGGGTGAATGATCGTCTTCAGATTTGGGACGTGTCGGCGACGCATCCCAAGGTCGTTCGCGACCTCCCGGGTCTGACCGGCTATTCGGCTTGTTTTTCGCGTGACGGGAGCCAATTGGCCGTCGGCTCGCTCGGCAAGGTGGAGATTTGCGATCCCATCACCTGCGAACGCCGTTTGACGATTCCACTGACTCCCGACGGTGTCGTTACCTCCCTGGTTTTCGATGGACGCGGTTCGCTACTCGTGCTGGAAAACTTCAACCAACACGCCTCGATTCACGTGGTGGATCCAAGCACGGGCACAAAACTGCGTACGATCACAGACGCCTCGTTTGCCACCGTCGGCGTTCACGAGCATGGCTTTGCGGTCTCGCCCGACGGCTCTCTTGCGGCGCTGGCTCCAGGTGGCGCGTCGCTCACTGCCCTGTGCGATTTATCGACGGGAAAGGTGCTTCCCACGTGGTTGGGCGACCGAAAAGGGGGCGGCTACGTCGCGTTCGCCCCGATCGGAAACGTCCTGGCGATTGCAACCGTCGGAGGAGTCGAATTGTGGGACCCGAAGACCGGTAAGGAGCAGGCGTTCTTGTCGGGGCTCGGACGGATCGTCGGTCCCCTGGCATTCTCTCCTGACGGACGACTGTTGATCGCCGTTTCCCAAGAACAGAAGGCCATGCAGGTTTGGCATGTGCAGCGGCGGCAACCGCTGTTCTCGCTGCCTCTCCCCGCCGACGTGGCAGGACGAATCGCGGACTGGCAGATCGTGATTTCTCCCGACGGCAAACAACTCGCGTGTTTGGTCTGGGACTTCGAACACCGAGGCGGAGTCTACCTGTACTCGGCGTCTGGGCCCGAGGCGACACGCGAAACGCCGTCTGTGGCCCTGGACGAGACGAACTCCACCGAACGCGATTGACCGCGGATCGTGCGGCCTTGCCGTCCCGAACGACGGATGGGCCGGCGATCAATACCGCGGCAGCGTCGTGTCGATTTCCTGCGACCAGCGATCGATGCCGCCGGCAAGGCTTTTGACATTCGCGAAGCCTTGCCCGCGCAGCCAGTTTGCGACCTGGCGGCTGCGCACGCCGTGGTGACAGTAGACCACGATCTCGCACTCGCGAAGCTGGTCCAGTTCGCCGACGCGTTGTGCCAGCTCACTCATCGGGACCAGGCGAGCCGAGTCGAGCCTCACCAACTCGTATTCGTTCCGCTCGCGGCAGTCGAGCAGCACAAGCGGATCGCCGGAATCGAGCCGTAATTTGACGCTGCGGCAGTCGATTTCCAGCGGCGCCTTGCGTTCGTTCATTCCTCGCGGCCTCTCCCTTCCCTAAGAGGGATTTGGGCCGTCATTATACACGTCAGTCGCTTTGGGATTTGACCCGCGGCAAATGTGAGCGACAATCGTCAGGGATGCCTTCCACGCAAGATCTCGAAACGATCCTCGCCGAGCTGAACGAGCAGCAGCGGGCAGCGGCCGGACACCCGCGCGACCCGCTGTTGATCATTGCCGGGGCCGGCACGGGAAAAACGGCCACGCTGGCGCATCGCGTCGCCTGGCTCTTGGCGAGCGGCACCGACCCGGGACGCATTCTGCTGCTGACGTTTACGCGGCGGGCCGCCGCCGAAATGCTGCGCCGCGTCGACCAGATTCTCGAGCGCTCGCGGCAGAAGCTGGGACGCGCGAATCACTCCGGCTCCGTCGCTCGGCGGATTTGGGGGGGCACCTTTCACGCCGTCGCCACGCGCCT
>DASPSM010000648.1:0-8744 GCA_035623955.1 Planctomycetaceae bacterium | reverse complement strand
CACATCGATGACGGACCGCTACTACGCTCCCCACCTGAGCGACGCCGAATCGTGCGAGCTCGAAGGGGCCGAATTCCATCACCTGTCGCACGTCATGCGCGCGGGAGTGGGCGATCGGATCGTCGTCTTTGACGGCAGCGGAACCTCGGCCGATGCAGAGATTGTCGAACTCACGCGATCGCGCGCCACGCTTCGCATCCTGTCGCGACAGATCGAGCCGCCCGGGGAAGTTCCGAATGTGGTGTTGGCCACGGCCGTTCCTAAAGCGGATCGATTTCGCTGGCTGGTCGAAAAGGCGACGGAGCTGGGCGTGAGCCGGCTGATCCCGCTGCAGACGTCGCGAAGCGTCACCGAACCGGGCGCGACCAGGCTGGACAAGATGCGCGCCGCCGTCATCGAAGCGTGCAAGCAATCGGGCCGGAATCGACTGATGACGATCGATCCCCTGACGGATTGGCCATCGTTCCTTTCGGCTGCGGCTGCAACCGGACGTCTGGTCATAGCCGACCCGGGCGGGCCTGCTCGCGCCAGTTTGTGCGAAGTGAAGGCGAGCGACCGAACCCTTGTCCTGGTGGTTGGGCCAGAGGGAGGATTGACGGACGGCGAAGTGATTCAGGCGGTGGATGCCGGCGGTCGCTGCATTTCGTTGGGTCCACACATTCTGCGGACCGAGACTGCGGCTGTGGCCCTGGCCGCCTTGTGTCTCTTGCCGGGATCAGAGCGGAATTCCGTGCCGCCCAATTTGCAAAGGTGAGTGGATCAGTGCCCGCCGCTATCGCACTTTCCAAACTCGTGAGCGCTTTGCAGTTTGCCGCGCCGGGCGTTGGCGTGCGGGTCGACACGATGACCGGAGAGATTGTGGAGGGCGTTGAGCCGAAAGCCGCGACTGCGCCGCACGCGAGCTCCGAACCGGCCACGCGGTATCGGACGATTGGCGTCGAGTTCGACGAGTTGGAATGGGCGAAGCGTTTCTGCGAAACCGTCCGGGATTCCAGCGATCGCCGACGCATCGAAACGGCTCTATCGGGCTCCCGACCGATGGAGAGTTTTGAAAACGCGATCTTTCGCCTCGGCGTCGCGCACGAGTGGTTTCCATTTCGCGAGCGGCAGGTGGGCGAGGCCGCGAAGGCGTGGCTCGAAGCGCAAAGAATCCCGTTCCTCGACGATCTCGGCTAGATCGCCTCGGAACGGAACGCAGCGACTACAGCCGAATAATCAGGGCCAAATCGGCGCGTGCGTCGAGTGTCCATTGTGGGAGACGGCTGCGTCTGCATGCGAATCGAGCGATCCGTTTTGCAGCGTCACCACTGTGCCGTCTTCGTTCAGCCGTTTGGCAATCGCCTTGGGGATCCGACAGATCAGCTTCACCCGCGAGTCGAAGTATTCGCGACTCTTGATCTCCGCGCGCTCGGCCAGATAGGCGAACAGTTTGCCGTTGCCGGCGCCCGTCTCGATTTCGACGTCCGCGTACCCGTTGGCCAGCCGAGCGGCAACCGCTTCGGCCAAACGATCCAAACCCTGGCCGGTAGCGGCGCTGATCGAGACCGAATCGTCGAAGCGCCGCCGCAACACGTCGACGACGCCGCGATCGGTCACGCGATCCATTTTGTTGAGCACGATGAGGGAGTTGGCGGAGGCGACGCCGATCTCTTCGAGCACGCGATTGACGGTATCGATCTGGGCCTCGGCTTCGGGATCGGCCGCGTCGACCACGTGGATCAGCAGATCGGCGTGCCGGGCCTCTTCGAGCGTCGAGCGGAACGACGCGACCAGGTGGTGCGGCAAGTTGCGCACAAAACCAACCGTGTCGCTCAGGAGCACTTCCCCCCAGTGGGGAATGTGCCAGCGGCGGGTCCGCGTATCGAGAGTCGCAAACAGCTTGTCGGCGACGTAGACCTCGGAGCCGGTGAGCGCGTTCATCAGCGTGCTCTTGCCGGCGTTCGTGTAGCCGACGATCGACACGGTGAGCTGCTCGCGCCGGGCACAAACCGTCCGTTCGCGGCGTTTCTCGACTTCGGCGAGGCGTTTCTTGAGCTCGGCGATGCGCTTGTCGATCAGCCGGCGGTCGGTTTCGATCTGCTTTTCGCCAGGACCGCGCCCCGCGCCGACACCGCCTTCAATGCGCTCCAGGTGGCTCCATCGTTTGCGCAGCCGATTGCGGAAATATTGCAGTTGAGCCAGCTCGACCTGCAGGCGGGCTTCGTAGGTTCGGGCCCGGGCGGCGAAGATATCGAGAATCACTTCGCTGCGGTCGACGATGATGCGTCCGGTCTGCTTTTCGAGGTTTCGCTCTTGGGAGGGGGTCAGGTCGTTGTCGAAGACGACCAGGTCGGCCCCGCAGACATCCACCATCTGCTTGAGCTCGTCAAGCTTCCCCTTTCCCAGGCAGGTGGCGGGGATCATTCTGCCCCGGACCTGGGTCATGCGTCCCACGACCTTGACGCCGGCCGTCTTCACCAACCCAGCCAGCTCATCGAGAGCGTGCTCGCGATTGAGCTTTTGCGAGGGATCCAGGACGCCGACCAGGACCGCCTTGCTTTGCTGGACACGCAAATCTTCGCGTTTTGGATCGTTCAATTGAGCGAAGGAACCTCCAATAAGACCCGGGATTTGCCGCGACGAGCCTGCCGTACGCTCCGCGCTGCCACATTTTCAGTCTACGGCCAGAATTCGGTGCCGGCAATAACAGAAGGGCTCATCGCGACGACCCAACAAAGAGGGGACACGCACGGGCATCGGTGGGTTCGTCAACCGATTTGGGCGAATTCGAAAGGAAAGAGGCCGAGGCAAGCGGGCCTGCCTCGGCCTTTGATTGGTGTGTCGGCAAGGGGTGCCGAAAGCGGTGGGATGCAGCCCGTCTCCACGGGCCGGTAGGAAAAAGTCTCTCTCACTCCTCTTTTGAAAACCACCGGGCTCTCACCTCCGGCGGTCGTGCGTGCGACTTCTGGGTCATCACTCACGCCATTCCCTTAATGCAGCTTCGGTGCCGACGAGGCCAGAAAAATTGTCGGCGGCCCCCATTTTGTCGCAACGTCTTTCGTGAACGGGCGTAATGAATAGGGAGGCGCAATTGGTCGTCGATCGGTCGAGTTTGCAATTTTTGCAAGTCCTAACCAGATCGGCGCGCTCGCCTTGCAAGTCTGACAAAAGGGGGCTGCTTCCAGAGGGCTGGCACGCGTTTCGTGCTCGCTCGGCCGCGTGTGCGCCAAGGTGTACTTTCCGAAGAGGCGAGCGCTATAATAAATGTCCCGCCACTGTTGCCCCGCGCCTGAATTGGGACGGACGTTCAGGTTACGCGGCCCCCGCCTGACCTCACATTGCCGCCCGTGCGCTTTGAACTTCGTGCTTTGAAGCCGGGCGTTTTTGATCCGTGTCGGTGACGAGACTTCCGCGATGGCCCGTCAGAAGCTGAATCAACCGAGCCAGCCGCTTCTCGTCCGCTCAATCCTGGCGCTCTACGAGTGCTTTGCCTCGCTCAAACTGGCGGTGGTGCTGATCCTGTCCCTCGCGGTCCTCCTGGGAGCGGCCACTTTCGTCGAGGCGAACTACGGGACGGCCGCCGTCGGCTTTCTGATCTATCACACCTGGTACTTTGCCGCGCTGTTGGCGCTCTTGGCCCTCAACATCTTTTGCGCGGCGGCGATCCGTTTTCCGTGGAAGCGGCACCAGACTGGCTTTGTGATCACGCACATCGGGCTGCTCACGCTGTTGGCGGGCTCTGCCATCAGCGATCGGGGAAGCGTCAACTCGCAGATGCTCGTCTATCTGGGCGACTCGAACCAACTGGCGATCGACATGGACCAGTCGGTCCTCAGCGTCAGCAACATTCCGGGCCGCCCCGAACAGCTCGACAGGCGATTTCAGCCCGGGCCCTTCAACTGGAGCGACCTGGCTCCCTGGCCGATCACGCGCCGGGTCAAGTCGTGGTTCGGACTCGATAATCCCAGCAAGAAATGGCAGCACCCGCCGCAGGCCGTCTACAACGACGGGAAGACCAAGCTCGAGGTCATCGATTACTACTCGCGGAGCGCCGTGTTCGGCACTCCTTATCTGGCCCTCAAGTTCTATCAGCCGAGGATCAAAGTCGAGTTCCAGGTCGACCTTGCGACTCACCACGGGGAGCCGTACGCAAAAGCGCCCATCGGCCCCATGGGCAACGCCGACGCCGTGATGTGGCAGGCCGGTCGAGGCGACTCGCTGATCGCTTTCAAAGAATGCAAGCCCAATCGCTCGGTGGAGGGGGACGGTCTCGTGGCCTTCTGGTGGAACGGGGAAACGACCTGCGCGTCGGTGAAGGAGCTGCAGAAACTCAAAGCCCAGGGGAAACGCTTCGAGCTCAACGACGGCCTGACGGTTGAATTGAACGCGTTTGCCAATTCCGTCGATTTACAATCGCTCGTGCACGGGAAAGGGATCGTGCCTGGTGAGGACCTTGGCCCGACGGTTGAGTTGTTGGTCTACGAGAAGGTCGGCGGCAAAGAGGAAAAGTCCAAAATCCTGCGCTTCGCCGAATTGCCCTACATGCCCGTCGCGAAGCAGCCGGCGGGCTTTCGCGCCGACTTCTATCATCCGTCGGTCAAGGGGCGGATCGAAATCCTCGTCGGCCCGGATAACAAGCTTGCCTTTCGCGCCTGGCAAAACGCGCTGCACCGGGTCGTCGCCTCCGGCGATCTGGAGATCGGCCGCACGGTCGAGACGTTTTCGATGGGGGGCGCCGCGGCCATTCCAGCGGGAGGCTCTGCGACAGGCGGACTCGCGACCGAGGGCAAGTCGGTCATGGAGATGACCGCACTGCGCTACGTGGGAGCCGGAGGTGAAGGGTCCGAGCGGATCGGATCGAATCAGCTCATCGTTTCGCGTCCTTTCGATAAGTCGGACGAAAAGGAGCGAGGCCTGTCGAAGGCGGCGCGCATGCGCCTAAGTTGGACCGACTCGTCCGGCCAGGCGAAACACGATGACTTTTGGTTAGAGCAAAACCTTCCCCCTCCTTGGGGCGACTCTCGACAACGCCAGATCCATCAAACAGACGTTGGCGGCGACAAGCCAATCCTCACGTCGCTGAACGTGCGCGAAACGAACGTCGGTTTCGCCCTCAAGTTGATCAACTTCGATCTGGAGGTCGATCCCGGCACCAAAATGGCCAGCAACTACACGAGCCACCTGGTGCAGGTCGACGTCCGCCACGATCCGGAGGTCGAGAAGCTGCGCGAGAGGGTCGACGATGCGTCGGATCCCGCCCGCAAACAGGCGGCCCGCGTCGAGCTCGATGACTTGATCACGACGAAAATCGGCGCCCAGCTCGAGAAGCTCAAAGGCAAGCCGCCCGAGGAGCAGCAGAAGATGGTCGAACAGAACGGCGACTTGTCCAGCGTCGTCGTCACGATGAATCGGCCGCTCGACTATCCCGATCTCGACGGACGCCAGCTGCGGTTCTTTCAAGAGAACTACATGGCCCCCGACAAAGAGCGCGGCACGCCGCTGGGATCGGTTTTCCGCGTGAATTATGATCCGGGAAGGCCGGTGAAATATCTCGGTTCCGGATTGATCGTGTTTGGGATCTTCCTGATGTTTTACATGCGGGCTTACTTCTTCAAGCGGCCTGCCCCAGGAGCCGTGACATGATCCGAACGGCCGTTTGCTTCCTCCTGCTGGCGCTGGGCGCGCTGACCCTCACCGCGGCAAATGCTGCCGACCCGCCCGCGAACGTCCCGTCAGCATCCGCCGCTGCCTCGACTCGCCTGGCCCATCCGAATTTCGACTGGAGCGGCTGGCAGCGGATTCCCGTCTTCAGCGACGGCCGGCTCAAGCCGCTCGACAGTCTGGCGGACGAAGTGGTCAATGTCGTCACGGGGCGCTCGAAATGGACCGATCCGGAAGCGGAAGAGGCGGAGAGCAAGGACCCACACACGTTCTTGGCGCCCGAGCTGCTCTACGGCTGGATCACGCGCCCGGATGATTGGATCGATCGTCCGATTTTCCGCTGCGAGTATCGGCCGCTTCGCGAGAAGCTGAACACCGACAAGATCAAGATTCCCGTCACCGGGACGTTCATCTCCTTGGGGCAGATCCTCGACTGGAAACAGTCGGAAGAGACGGGACGACCCGTTTACTGGTCGAAGGATCTCGAAGAGCGGTTGATCGCCCTCGACCGAGCGAGAGGCAAATCGCCCGACAGCGTCGGCGACACGGCCGAGGACCGGGCGATCAACGGCAAGGTCGCCGAGCTGTTCCATCACGTGAAGACGTTTCTCGATCTGCGCCACGGCAACGACATTTATGTGGTGCCGGGGCTCGACCCGCGGGCGCTCACCCGCCAGACCGATCCCGACGAGCGGATCAACGCCTGGATTTCGCTGGGAAGCTTGCTCGAGGCCGACAAGTGGCGGGGCGGCGATGACGTGTCGCTAGCCGCCATCATGGCCGAGGATCGCGACGACCTGGCCCGAACGCTGCTCGATCCGCGCCGCGCCGAGCGATACTCGTCGAGCGATCCGAACCACCCCAAAAACCTGGTGACGATGCTGCCGCAGCTCTGCCAGGCCCAAAATGCCAAAGGTGACCTGCAGATCGAGATTCGCAATCTCAAGAAGGCGCTCGAGGAGACGCGCACTGCTTACGACGCCAACAACAAGTCGGCCTTCGACAGCTCGATGCACGCGTTCGTCGAGCAGCTGCGTCGCCTTGCCAAGGCAATCGAGGCAGCCCGCGCGCAGATGGTGCCGCCGCAGGCCAATGCCTTCAAATTCGGCCTGGATGAGAAGTTGAACGGGATCATCTGGGAGCGCTATGAACCGCTGCCCCTCTTCGAGCCGCAAATGCAATTCTCAGCCTATCCGCCGCCGGGCGCGCTCGAGACCGAAATCCTCTACAACAAGTACCAGCCGTTCCGCTCGGCCTGGATTGTGTTTCTGGTGGCGCTCTGCCTCGTGGTCGCCGCGGGGATGCTCAAATCGTCGCGGTTCGTGTTTGCGAGCGGGCTGGCCGTCACGCTGGCAGCCATTGTGTATGCGGCGTGGGGCTTTTCGCTGCGGATCGCGATCGCCGGTCGCCCACCCGTCACCAATATGTATGAGACAGTGATCTGGGCCTCGTTCGTGGTCTCGGTGCTCGGTTTCTGGTTCTGCGTTTTGCCGGTGACGTGGCCCGGGCTGAGCTGGGCCTGGCGGCTGTCGGGGTTGCCCGTCCGCCGACGGCCGAACGAGACAGGCTTCCCGCCGTATCTGGAATTCGACCGGCCCAAGCCGGAGGACGCCGGCAAAATCGCGAGCGGCGCGTTGGTCCCCGTGCAGTGCCTCGCGTCGGTGCTGCGTCTGGCCGCGTTTGCGGCCACCGTCTGGTTTCTCACACGCAGCGACACCTCGTTTCGCATCATCAAGCTGACGCCGCCGATTTTCGGCAAGGCAGTCGCGATGTCGTCGGTCGGTACGTGGCTGGTGGGGATGGCGACGGTCTGCACGTTGGCCTGGTTTGGCTCGCGTGCCGTGATCACGCTGCTTTTGACGCCGATCACGCTCGTTCCCGAGGCGGCTCGGGGCAAAGGCGAGATCTGGTCCCACACGCTTCAACGCCGCTATTTCCTGCTGGGGGCGTTGCCGGTCGTCTGCTTCGGGATGATGCTGGCTCATTTCGTTGGCATGACGAGTCCCGACATCTTCAATCCGCGCGTCGGCTCGATCACCGCCGTGCTGCGCAACAACTATTGGCTGGCGATCCATGTGCTGACGATCGTCTCGAGCTATGGGGCCGGCGGATTGGCGTGGGGCCTGGGCAACCTGGCCATGCTCTATTACCTGTTCGGGAAGTATCGTGCTCCGGGGCAATCGGCATCGCTTGCTGACGCCACACCGGGCGCGGGCGGCCCGCCGCATAATGGCGGCCCGATCTTCGACCTCGACGCGCACTACCGGGGCGCTGAGCCGTCGCTGGCCGCGCGGCTCAAGAAGGCGGGCGAAGCGCTCAATCCGGGCATGCTGCCGCGGACGCTCAAGGCGGGCTTCGAGGATTTCGGCACGGGCGATCAGCACCTAGCGTTGGCCAGCACGCGTCCTCCCAAGGAAGTCGCCACGCTGGCCAGCTACACCTACAAAGCCCAGCAGGTGGCCGTGC
Source organism: Planctomycetaceae bacterium (assembly GCA_035623955.1). Lineage (GTDB taxonomy): Bacteria > Planctomycetota > Planctomycetia > Planctomycetales > Planctomycetaceae > DASPSM01. The sequence continues at coordinate 638 of DASPSM010000648.1, read as the reverse complement.
TGCTCTTGGCGGCCGGAACGATTCTGGGGGGCTTGTGGGCCGATGTCTCGTGGGGCCGCTTCTGGGATTGGGATCCGAAGGAAGTCTGGGCGCTGGTTTCGCTCCTGGCCTATCTGGTCGTGCTGCACGGACGGTACGCGGGCTGGTTTGGCACCTTCGCCACGAACGTTGGCGGAGTGTTGTGCTTCTCGGCGATTCTGTTCTCCTGGTACGGCGTCAACTTTGTGCTGCCCATGGTTTACGGCTGGCTGAATGGGACCAACATGCCGACGGAGGTCGGCCTGCACGCCTACGCAGTCGGCTCCGGCGGCCTGGCCTACGTGTCGACGGCCGTCGTGCTCAACCTGCTGCTCGTTGTCGCTGCCTGGGGCCGCTACGCGGCAGAGACGACGGATCTGCTGTCGCGAACGACTGCGGCCAAGAGCGAAACGCAACCTGCCGCGGCGAGCACGTCGGCCGGTTGATCCGCCGAATCATGAGCGAATTGGCCCAATCGATCGAGCAGATCTACGCCGCGTTTGCGGATGTGCCGAAGCCGCGAGTCATCGAGGGGTGTCCATGCTGCATCGAGCGCAAGCACGTCGACATCCTTTTGGCGACACCGCTTCGCGAGATCCGCTCTGAGGACCTGTCGTCCT
>DASPSM010000626.1:0-7292 GCA_035623955.1 Planctomycetaceae bacterium | reverse complement strand
CCCTACATGCGTTTCATACGTTTGCCAGCGGAATTCTGTGCCATTCATCCAGAATGCCTCGCGATCTCCCGGGCAAGTGCAGCGTTCTTTTCCGCGTAGAATTCTGTCGTATTAACGCGTGCGTGCCCCAGCACGACCTGAGCAGCTTCGAGTCCGTGCCGTTTCCGCAATTCGGTGGCCTTTGCGTGTCGAAGTTGATTGGGGTGCCAATTCATGACCTCGTGGCCAGCCTTCCTCGCCCGTTTAACTCCGTACTCGACCGCTCTTCGGTATGAATCAACGTCGTAACGGTCACGCAGAGGTCTTCGGCGAATACGTTTCTTCTTGAGTTCTTTCCGTCGTTGGCGGGCACGAAGCTCACTTGGAAAAATCTTTGTTTTCCGTCTGCGCCCACTTGCGGCCGCGCGCTGCTCGGTTTGCCAAGCGTGGGCTTCTTTGGGACTAAAGACGAATCCATTCGGATCGCGGTCGAGAAACGGAAGCAAGATCGCCTGCGCTTTGGGACCAAGCGGAATCAACCGCCGATGCCCTCGCCATCGGTTCTTGTGGGTTGAGGGCTCATAAGTCCAAACTTCTTCGGTTCGATCGACGTCGCACGGACGCATGATCACGGCTTCACCAGGCCTCATGCCGGCCAACCGCTGTACCTGGATCAGGGCGCGAATTTGCGGAGAAACGTACGGTAGAATCGCGTCGACGTCCTTGTCGGCGACGGGCCTCACAACGTCGGTCTCCCTCGCTTTGGTTCGTCCGAATTGAAGGCCAGCAACGGCTTGCAGCCCCTGGTAAACGGAGGGGAGCACGAGTTCTTCGGCGACCGCCCACTTGAACGCTCTCTTGATTCGGCCAATACGCTTATTGATTTCAGTGCGCGCCAGGTCTTGGACTGAGATCATGTGCTGCCGCACGTCCTTCAATTTCTTTGGGCCGAACTCGTTTGCAGGGCTGTTCCCGAAAATCCGGCGTAGCGGTTGAAGGGCGTATTTCAAGCCCGTCAGTTCCATCGTGGGCTCGCCGTCTCGCGTGTAGTAGGCCTTGGCGAATTCCCAGTAGGCCAAGATCAATTCGTTTACGGTTGGGCAGGGACGTGAAGACGGCATCACTGCAGATGCCTGCGGTGGGGGGGCCTGCTGAACGCATTCAGCGATCAGTTCAGCAAAGCGATCATGGCTCTCTGGCGAACCGTAGAGCCCGAGGTAGTAATGCCGGCCGTTCACGATCGCCCGGGCTTGTCCGCTCGCCTTATGCAACCTGTAGGAAGGCAACCCTTTAGCGCGTTGCATTGATGCGACTCCTTGTGCCCTCGGCGAAAGGTGCAGAACTACCACCTTTCACAAAGGGCTCTGAGCCGCACCACCCAACGCGGGCGGGTACGCTAAGTCCAGCGTTCGGCAAGATTTATGGTGAGTATTCCCGGCAGGATTCGAACCTGCAACCTTTGGCTCCGGAGGCCAACGCTCTATCCAATTGAGCTACGGGAACAGGGGCGACGTTATCTTTTTCGCGCGTGGCTCGGCCGGGTTGAAAGCGGCCATGCGCCGTTCAACGCGCGGTGAATTCTAAAACTGCCTGTGGCGTTTTGCCAGCCTCTACAACCGCCGCCTGAAAGGCCGGTGACTCCCTCACGGCGATCGTCGCTGCGCCGCCAACAGCCAGACTATTCACGCCGGGTTACTCTCGGCCAGTCAACTTGACCTGCGTTGGCCCCTGGTCATTGCTTCCCGTAAAGCGTTGTCGGCCCCGCTGCGAGTGGCGTTACTGATCGTCGAGCCGAACCCGCGCGCTCCGGTGAACTTTGCCTCAATTTCCGACAACATTCGAGGGCTCTCGCTCGCCACGTCTCATTGTGCGGCGCCGGAGCAACCAGCAGCCCCATTGCTTCGCCGTTCAATTCGGGATTGTCGGTCGGGTGAAAGAAGGCGTCGCTTAATTCAAGCGAGAGTTCAGCGTCGCCGATTGGGATTCGCAGCACATCGGAAAGGAGTTTCGCTTGCGCTTGGCGTCCTGGCAGTGTCTCTGACCTGAGAGGGCTTGTCGAGAACCAATCCAATCCTTCCCGAATCAAATCGCACGGCCACTCAAAAAGAACGAATCGCCAATTCTCCAGAAACTCGGCGAGGTCCCCTTTGCACTCAACTAGCGAGGTCACCACCATCAGTGCCAACCAAAATGCGGCCACGGCCGCAATCGACCACACCCAACTGAGTCCGAGAAAGTACATACCTGCCAGCATAACGAGCGAGCAGGGCAAAAAGTTGAAGGCAATTTCTTTATTGCGAAATCTGTGTCCCGCTCGTTCATTGCGCTGATCGACAGCGCAACAAAAAAAAACCTCGCCATCAAATGACGAGGGAGTTATCCCACCTGTTCGACGCCGCGTTCGAGCGTTCGGTGGCGATCAGAAATCAATGACTTCGATCGAGGCCCGGTGGCTTTGGAGCAGCTTCACGAGCCGTTCGACCGATTCGATCCGCGGCTGGATGCCGTTGGGGTTGAAGACGACGTGGGTCACTTGCGGCGGGAGATGCTTTGTCAGAATCCGGGCCAGACCCGCGGGCGTGTTGATCGGCAACGGGTGGTGATGGATCCGATCGAAACACCGCTCGAACAGGAACATCTGCACGAGGTTCGGATCCGTCAGAATGGCAATCGCGTGGTGGCCGTCCGGTAGTTGCACTACGGCAAACCGTGACTCGTCGTCGCGGCGGACGATGAAACAGGGAAATGAAAGCTCGAAGGGAGACGTCATCTGGAAAGCCCGCCTTCCAAATGCCGCGGCGGTTTTAATTTTACCTCCACGGTTCGAGCGGCGGCAAGATGCACGATGATTTCCCAGTTGCTCAACGCCGGCCGTTTGGCCCGCCGACCCGGCTGCTGCGGATGATTGTGCGAAGCCGTCGGTCGCGAAGGCGATTTTGGTTGCCTCTTCGACTGTTGCACGTTTTACTGTTGCTGGCGGCGCATCGCGCAATCACTCAACCACGACTGATTCAGGAAAACGACGATGGATGTCTTGGCCCTCACAACGGAGCGAATCGTGGCTCTGGTGATCGTTGCGGTGAACGTGGTGGCGGCCATTTTCTTTTCGACCGTTTCGCCGAATGTGGGGCTGGTCGCGGCGGCTGCGTTCGGCCTGTGCCTGCCGGGCCTGGCGATGATCTGGTTTCGCGAGGCGTTGAGCGTCCCGAGCTTTGATCGGGGCGTGCCGCACGACTCGCCGCCAATTTTCATCGACGTCATCGGTTGGCTGTTTTTGATCCTTCTTCCGGTGATCTTCCTGTACAAGCTCCTGCCGTGACTCAGCTCGACTGGCTCGGCCGGTTAGCGCGCAGTCGGGCCTGGCCAGTCGCCAGCGCGTCGGCGGCGATCGGCACAAACTCGCCGGCACTCTCATAGAACAGTCCGATCGGACGATTCCGGAGCACCTTGAGGACCACGTAGAGCGGCGCGTCGTTGGGTCTTTCGATTTCGACCAACAGCGCGGCTATCGGCGCCGGCCGCGTGTGCATCAGGCACAGGCCGTCCATCGACACATCGCGAGTCACCGCCAGAAACGGGCGTCCGCTGGGTCGGTGGCTCTCATTGAGGGGCAGAACCGCGACTTCGAGCTGTACCGGAATACGTTTGGAGCGACGCATTTCCCTCCAGCCCGCCTTGGTTGCGGCGCGTTCTTTCACAAATTCGATGATTGCCGCCGACGGGGGCGCCAGCAACGTGTCGTCGGTCGGCGTCTGGATGTCTTTCACGATTGGTTCTCGTTGCCGGGACGGATGCCGTAACGTGTAAGCCGACACTAACCAGGCTGATCCGTAGAGCGGGAACCGACACGGGCCTTGGCCGCCGCCAGAACCGATTCTTCGACGGTGATAAAGTCCCCGGCCATCTCAAAGAACTGGCCGGCGCGCCGATTACGGCGGATGTTGACAACAACGTCGAGCGGGGCCTCATTGGGGCGCTCGATTTCGACAAATAACTTGGTCGAGGGAGCCGGCCGCGTGTGCAGCATGCACAGGCCAGCGGTCGATACGTCGCGAGTCACGGCCAGAAACGGAAGACCGGCCGGACGGAACTGCTCGTTAAGCGGAACAACGACGACTTCCAGGACGGCCGCGTAGCGCTTCGAGCGGCGCAGTTCTGCCGCGGTGGACTTCGCGACGGCCCGCTCGCGGACGAATTTCAGGAGCGCGGCCGAGGGGGGCGCCAGGATCGAACGGTCGATCGGAAGTGTGCGGACCTGATTCAATTTCGCACTCTCGATTAGTCTAGAGGAGCGGTTTGGAAACAGCTTTGAGACGTGGTCCGCGCGGAGCGTGGGCGCGGACCGATCTTTAGAAGTGATAATCAGCCCGTCCGCGAACAGCCCTTGATTGATTCGCCGGGTGAATTGGCTTTCGGCCCGAGGCGCGAGGCAGTTTTGCGGATTAAAGCGAGCGAATCGGCCCTCGGTGGCCCGGCGGGCTCGGCCCCCTAAGCGTTTTGATCGTTTCTCCCTCTTTTTTTCAAAAATCGTGCAAAAAAAGGGGGGCGGCGCGGTCTTGTTACTTAATCGACCACTGCCAACGAGCCCCGTCGCATGCCGCTGTCCGCCGAACAAATCGTCGCGCTGATCGAACGGCACGCCGTCCCACTGTCGATTTGGCTCGGGCGGCGGTGCCAGGGGGCCGAAGATGTGGTGCAGGAGGCCTTTTGCCGGCTGGCCGTTCTGGACCCGCCTCCCGAGCGGGCGGCGGCCTGGCTTTATCGGACGGCCCGCAACCTCGCCGAAAACCACCGCGTCGCCTTACGGCGGAGACGAAAACGCGAAGAACGGGCCGCGGTTGCAGAAGCCGTGCATGAGGATCCGTTAGAGCGACTGCTTGCCGACGAAGTCCTGGCCTCGTTGGTGCGGTTGGACGATTCCCTTCGCGAAGTCGTGACGGCCCGCATTTGGGGCCAGCTCACCTTCGAAGAAATCGCCGCCTTGTGTGGAATCTCGACTGCCACCGCGTCGCGCCGTTACCGCGATGCCCTGGAGCAATTACACCAACAGCTGAGTGTCCCATGTCCGATCCCAACGCCCTGAATGATCCGGAACTTAACAAGCTCGAGCGGCAGCTGAGCAGTGTCCGGCTGGCGCCCATGCCCAGCGAGCGGGAACGCCTGCTCTATGCCTGCGGTCAAGCGGCCGGCCGGGCGCAAATGCGGCGCCGAGCGCGCGGCACGACAGCTGTCGCGGTCGTGCTCGGCTGCGCCTGTGCGGGGCTCGCCGTCGCGCTGGCGCTGGTTGAGCAGCCGCCCCGAATTGCTGCGCTCGATTCCGTGCCGCCACTCGGCGCGAAACGAGCGGGTGCTTCACAAGAACAAGTTTTACCCGACGACCTATCCGACGTCGCGCGCCGCGGCGAAATGCAATTGACCGTGGGAGCGAGTGTCTCAGAGCTGACTCTCGCCGAGGTACCGCAAGAGTCCGTCGACGCGGGCAATACGGTCGCGAGACTTGCCGCCGAACCAGTTCTGACGACGGTCGGTCCGCTGCCGATCGAGCTCTGAGGGTCCCGCCCGAAACTTCGCACCTTCGCCAAATAGGAAAGATCCCATGAGACAGCTTCCGCACTTGATTTTGACGTGCATCGTCGGCGCGACCGCGGCAAATGCGGCTGATTCGCCCTCTCCTAAGCAGGCCATCGATCCCTTCCGCGAATTGGTCGTCAGCCCGCGAGCCATCGAACGGCCGCTGACGAAGTATCGGCTCATGCCGGCCGAGTACGAGCTGCATGACGGGAACGCGGCGCCGATCCTGCTGCGACTCCCCTGGGAACAAACCCCGTATTTCGCGAAGGAAGTCCCCAAGCTCGTCGAATACCTGGATCTCCCGCTCAACAGCCCCAAGTTTCAAGGCAACGACGTCTTTCCCTTTTTCAACAGAATTAAGAGCGCGGCGTACCGCAAGACCGCGGACTGGCAATTTCCGATTGGCGAGCAGCCGTTCGGCGACATTCTGCTTCCCGACGTACAGGGGGCACGCTACGTCGTCGGTCACGGGCTTTCGGCCTGGATCCGTCAACGACTGGCGCAGGGAAAACTTGAGCAGGCTCGGGAAGGGATTCGCGTGGGGCTGGCCTTGGTTCGGCACTATGGGCGGACTCCCTTTGCCATTACCCAGCTCGTCTGCTGTGCGATCGATTCGATGTTCGTCGCGCGGATCGCGGAACTGGTCTCGCAGCCTGATTCACCAAACCTGTATTGGGCACTCACGCAGCTTCCTCGGCCGCTGGTCGACGTGCGTCCGTCGGTCGAGATGGAACAGCGATTCCTGCAGATGACGGTTCCCGGCCTCGACGACCTGAGCCAAATCCACACTAAGGAGGAATGGACCGGGCGGGCCCTCGCGATCATCCAATTCTTCCGAGAATCGGATCAGACGGCCCGCTTCGAAAAGGGCGGAAACGCCGCCGCTTTTGACCGAGTTGTGAAAGCTGCCCGCGCGGAATTACCGGCGTGGACCGAAGGAGGGGCCAGGCGCGTCGAAGAGATGTCCGACGGCGAGGCAGCACTGCGGTGGCTCATTGACGTCTTCAACGACCTGATGGGAGAAATGGCTGCCATCGAATCTCTGGATCCACCGGCTGCTCTCCCGCGGCTTGCCGTCTTGCAAACGCGGATCAAGGACTTTCAGGCGGCCGTGGGCGCCCCTAAGTCCTACCTGGTGATCGCGATGGCCAGTTGTTACCGCGCACCCCACAAGCTCGAGCGTGAGATCGATGCGCTGCGAATTGTCGAAGCGCTGAGGCACTACGCCGCAGGCCACGACGCGCGCTTGCCCGAATCGCTTGACAAGATCACGGATCTTCCGATCCCCAACGACCCTTTTACCGGCAAGGCCTTTCACTACGAAGTGAAGGATGGCGTTGCGACTCTCTCGGGAGATGCCATTGCTTTGCCCGATCCAGAGCGGGAGCCTGCCACGATTCGATACACCGTTCGCATTCGGAAATAAGACGCTGCCGACCCGGGAGAGCGCAACCTCTCGCGGCTACCAGGCGCAAATTGCCAACAGCGTGAGGCTGCCTAAAAGACCGAGCAGGACTCCAAAGACCCCAAAAATGCGCCCGGGGCGCGAGCCACCCGCGTGCTGACCAGCCGGAGACAGCCCAGGATCGGCCGCTGCCACCTGATCGCGGGCGGGGCCGATCTGTCCCGTCTGCAACATGGCCCACGACGCGAAGACGAGAAACAGGAGCGTCGCCGCCAGGATCAAATCGGTGCGGAGCCACCGCGAGATTGCGAGTATCGGCGACAGGGCGACGATCTGC
>DASPSM010000622.1:0-19696 GCA_035623955.1 Planctomycetaceae bacterium | reverse complement strand
CGAATTCTGCGCTACCGCAATACGCAGGCGGCGACCGGCGTGCTGTTCGTGGGGGTGATCGTCACGTTTATCGGCGAACTGAGCGCCACGCTGGTCTCGCGGGAGTTGCACCTGCCTCTTTAGCGGCAACATCCATGCCCGATCGCACGAGCTACCGCCCCATCGACGCGACTTACGCGCAGGCGGCGTTCTTTGCCTCGCTGATGGCTCTAGTAATCGCGGCGATCGGCTGGTTCGCGCGGCTGGGATTCCCGGACAACTCTCCGCTGCGGTGGGCGTATTTTGTCGGGCTGAGCTGGTTCCTCGTTCATTTTTCCTACGCGGGGCGCAAGCTGTTTCGCACGCCCCGCGATCCCCTGGCGGCACCGTGGTGGCAGGGACACGCGCCGCTCACGCTGGCCGGACTCGCCGTTGTCGTGGCCTGCGGCACCGAGCAGACTGCCGTCACGCGAGTCGCCGTTACCATCCTGGCGATCCTCGGCCTGGCGGCTCTTGTGCTGCGCTCTGTCGAGTACGCGACCGACCTGCGATCGCTGCGTGCTGTCTGGCTGGCACTGTTTGCGCTCTTGTTGGGCCTGTATGCGGCGGGCTCGATCTGGGGGGGCGGCTTCGAGAACCCGCTCTTTGTCGAGAACCTGTGCAACGGATACGCACACATCGACACTCTGTTTCACGCCACGCTGGCCAACATGCTGCGCACCTATGGCGTCTGCAGCACCGGCTTGGACGGGCTGCCCCACGTGCTTTATCACTTCGGCAGCCATTGGGCGTTTGCCCGGCTCTCGAATCTGCTCGACTTGCCCGTCATCGACTTTTACAACCTCGCGTATCCCGTCATCTTCGCGCCGTTCGTTACGTTTTGTCTCTTGATCTTTGCCGTATCGATCGCCGAGATCTGGCGCGGACCGGGCCGGCCGCAAGAGGATTCGATCACGGGCGTAGATCGCTCGGCCAAAAGCCGCAAGGCTGCCGCGCCCCAGCCGACGGCGGTGCCGTTCGACGCCGGGTTTCGCGAGCCGGGACTGTTGTTCTGGTTCGTGGCGGCCGCCGGCGTGATCGGCGTGCTGCCGCTGGGAAGCGGGATCGAGCCACTGGCTCGGGCGGCCCCCATTTTCGTCAGCGAGTCGTACGGCCTGGCCATCGCGGTGGCCCTGCTGGGGATCGCCGCGGTCTCGGCCCTGTCGCGCGACATCGCGACGGCCCCCGAAATGGGCAGCGTCGACGTCCTCTTGGGATTCCTTTTTCTTTGCGCGCTGCCGGCGGTCGTCGGGCTGCTGAAGATTTCGGTGATGCTGCTGTTGTCTGCCGCCGCCGTCTGGTTTTTTGTCCGGCTGAGACTTTACCGCGACAAGGTCACAACACCGGCGTTCGTGATCGGGCTCGCTGTCCTCTACTGCGGTTTTTTGTTCACGTATAACCCTGAATACGGACAGCTGGCAGGCCTCGCCCCTTTCACCGCGCTCAAGGCCCTGGTTGGTTTCACGTGGTGGTCGTACTACTGGTTGTTCTGCTACGCCTGGACGCTGGTGTTCGTGGTCCTGCGGCTACGCGAGGAGCAAGCCAAAACGCTGGCCGAGGTCTGGGCCGCTTTTCGCGAGCGGCGGCTGTTGGACGTCGAATTTGTGCTGATTATTGCTGTGCTGGGCTCGGTCCCCGAGATCCTGTTACGCGACTACTCGAGCACGCACTATTTCGCCGAAGACCAGCAGTGGCTGGCACTCGGTTTGATCCTGGCCGTCGTGCTGCGACCGCTCCGCGTGGGCGGGCGCGTGCCAGTGGCGAGCCCGGCTGACGCGGTGACTGCTCATCCGCGAGTCCTCGAGGAAAAAACGGGCCGAGCGGGTTGGATCGAGCGAATCACGATGCCAAAGATCCTGGCATCGCTCTTGGGCCTGTTCGTCGCCGGAACGCTCGTGCTCAACACCGATGCCCTGCTGAATAACGTGGCGGCCGTCGTGAAGGGATCGCTTGGACTGGCGCCAACGGCGACCGGGCCGCTCGATGCCGCGTGGACCGGCAATTTTCACGAGGCCCGTCAGATTGCCGATGGGCGAGCGGCACTCATCGAAGAGCATCTGCGAAGCGACAAGAATATCGTCTCGCTCCTCCGCGATCTCGACCGGCTGCCGCTAGCGGAGAAACGTCGCACGCTCTTGTACATTCCCAAATCGAACAAGCAGTTCTGGGATCTGCTGCAGCATGCCCCTTATACGCCGAAGGATGGCCCGTTCGTCGCCCCGGCCCTTTCGGGGATTGCGATGCTCGACGGCCTGTACGACCGCCCGGAAGGAGACGTGTGGTCCGGCTACGGATACCAGCACTATCCCTGCCCGATCGAAAAGCAAAAGCAGCCGCCGCTCGACGAATACCTGCCGCTTCTCAAAAAACGCTGCGTGGCGCTCGGGATGAACCAGCTGATCGTGATCGACGAGCACAACGGCCAGAGCGAACTGCGGAAGTTCGAGTGCCCGTGAGCGGGGCCCAGAGTGATAGACGCCCCTCAACTCCCAGCCCTCTCCCGCCAGGGGAGAGGGGAGAAGATCTACGCGGGGCGGCCGGACTGAGAAAGAAAGCCTGGCGAGCGGCCAGTGTGAACTGGCCGGTGCTTCGTATTTGCTTCTTAATTCAGAGAGTCGGCAGACAGAAAACCAGACAAGCACCGTGCGGCTTACGCCCCACGCTCGCCCGGCTCCATTTTCGCGTCGCGACGCGAGGGGGGAAATCCGGTCTCCTTACGACTTCGCCTCTTCGCCCGGGTGGTACTTCGCCTGCGTGTGGGCGTCGACTTCGTCCGCGTAGAACCAGGCCGCCTTGAATTTCTGGTCTGAGTAGAGCTTGGCCTGGTCGAAGTAGTGCGGCGACTTCGGATCGCCGCTGTCGCCGTACTGCAGCACCGTCGAAGCCTTCACCCGGCCGGGGACGAACTCGTAGACCCCCATGAATGATCCGCCCACCACGCCGAAACGCTGCTTGCGCACAGGAAGGCTCGGGCTGTAATAGAGGGTGAACGCGATGCCCATCGGGCCGGGAGCGCCGACCAACGGCAAGCTCGGCTTCTGGTCCCGGAACAACTTGCCGGCCTCTTCGACGGTCGGGGAATTCGGAACGCGCTGCGTCCGCGTGACCTTGCCCCAGGCGACCTTCCAGTCGCCGTGCAGGGCCTTCAGCTTCTTCGCCGCCTCAACGAGCGCCTTAAACCGCGCCGGAATGCTCTCCAGGTATTCGGGCTTAAGCGTCTCGGCCGGATAGCGGTCGCCGTACATGTCCGCGTACCACTGCGAACACAACAAGGCCTGCGTGCAGTCGGCCGTCACGCGACAATCCCAGTTGCAGAGGTGATCGAGGTACGGCTTCACCTCGTCGGCGAGTTGCGGATTGCTCTTCTTCAAGTCCTCGAACTGCCGTTTGTAGACGGGCAACTCGACCATCGGCCAATAGAGGGTGGTGTCGAAGGCCAGCTTTTGCCAATCTTCGTAGGTCACGTCGTGCGCCTCGCGAAGCAGCTTTCGCGAGATTTGGGACCGACGCCGATCGAGGAACGCGTCCTCGCACATGTAGGCCGGAAAATCGCGTGCCTCCGGATTGTCGACGTCATTCGTCTGGAACGGAGACGAATTGCAGTTCTGGACGTAGCCGTCGGTCGGATTGAGGACCTGCGGCAAATCTTCAAACGGGTGAATGCCCTTCCATTCCGTCGTCGGATCGCTGCCGTCGACCGGCTTCGTCCAGTCATAGCGCGGATCGCGAATCGGAATCGCGCCGTTGTAGACGTAAAAAACTGTGCCGGCGTCGTCGGCATACGCGGTGTTGAACATCGGCAGATTGAGCATCGAAATGGCGGCCTTCCATTCGGCGAAGTTTTTCGACTTCGTCATCGCCAGGGCCTGCTTCACGCGGACGGCATCGAAGATCCTTGCGACCTTTACCGCGTAGGCGTGTTTGCCGTTTTGCCGGCCGACGATCGGCCCGTGATGCGTCTTGCGAAACGTGTAGTGGTTTTCGACAGGGCTGCCGGGGCCTTTCTTGACGAGGATGGTGTCCTTCCATTCGACGGCCGTGCGATATCCCTTCGCGTAGCGATAGTTGAGCGGGTTGGCCGGATCGTCGAAGGTCTCCAGGTAGACGTCGGCGATATCGGGCTCGTTGACGGTGTGGGCCCAGCCCAGATGCTCGTTGTGCCCCATCGTCAAAACGGGCGAGCCGAAGAAGCACGAGCCAGAGAAGTTGAGCCCCTCGTCGCTCTTGCAGTGAGCCTCGTAGAACTGTCCGTATCCGTACCAGGGCTGGTGCGGATTGATGAACAGCATCGCGTGGCCGTCTTTCGTCTTTTTCGGCCCGATCGCCCATTCGTTGGAGCCCGTGACTTTGGCCATCCGCTCTTCATACTCCGACGGCAGCGGCTTTTCAGCGTGCGACTTCGAGTACATGAACGAAAGCAGTGTGAAGCGATCGAAGGCGACCACAAACCACGGCTCGAAATGCGTCAAGAGCCGCGGATGCACGTTGGGATGCTTCTCCAAGTAGTAGTTGAGACCGGCCGTGTAGGCTTCTGCGATCGGCTTGAAGGCCGGGTCCATCTTTTCATAGTCGGCCTTCGAACGGGTCGGGACCTCGTACAGGTGGATCAAAAGGTCCGAGCCGATCCCCGATGGTCCGGTCACCTCCGCATAGCGGCCCAGTGCCTGCAGGTAGGTGTCCTCGACCTGCCAGAAGAAATCCTCCGCCTGGGCATAAGCCAGGCCGAAGGACGTCGCGGCATCCGTGGGCCCGGAGACATGAGGCACGCCCCATTCGTCGCGCTGAATTGTGACCGACTTCGCAAGCTGTTCGACTTCGGCGCTCGATAACTCCGAGGCGGCCGGAAGCCGACTGGGCGTCGCGACTGCCAGCAGGGCGAAGATGAGGGACCAACAACAAAAAGCGCGTGTCATGGTTCGTGCCTCATGAGAAATGCAAAGATCAGAGAGGCGCCCGACGCTGACGGAACCGTGCGAGCGTTCACTAGATCAGACGAAAAACACGCGCAGTTTGCAACCCGCCACCCGGAGCTAAGAAGACTGCGGCGAGCACCCGACTCGCGCTAGATCTCCGCCGGGTGGAACCTCTCGCCGGCGGCGGCCATGCGGCGCAGCCGCTCGCAGGGGGCGAAGCGCGACGCGGTGGCAGCAAGCTGATCGAGCTTTTGCACGATCTTCGCCACGCCGACGCTGTCCGCGTAGCGCAGGGGGCCGCCGCGGAAGGGCGCGAACCCCGTTCCGAAGACCATCGCCAGGTCGACGTCGTCGGCCTTTTCGACGATCTTCTCGTCCAAGCAGCGGGCCGCTTCGTTGATCAGCGGATAAATCAGCCGCTGAACGATCTCCTCGTGCGAGAGGACCGTCTTCTGCGTCGCCGAGCGGCGGGCGGCTGCTACCACGGCTCGATTGAGCCGCTTGGCGAACCAGGTCTTTTCGATGACCTTCATCACGCCGCCCTTCGACGCCTCGGTCGATTGCCGCAGCGATTGCCAGATCGGAGCCGGCTCCATGCGCTCGCCGTAGGCCGCCCTGAGGTTTTCTGAGACGTGGCTCGAAACGTTTAAACCTACCAGGTCGATGAGTGCCAGCGGGCCCATCGGCATTCCGAATTCGACGGCGGCCCGATCGATTGCGAGCGGGTCTTCGACCTCGGCCACCAGGTGGCCGGCTTCGTTCATGTAGGGAGCGAGAATCCGATTGACCAGAAAGCCGGCACAGTCGCCGACGAGCACGAGTGTCTTGCCGACTCGCGCCGCGAGCGCCGCCGCTTTGGCGACCATCTTCGGATCCGACTGCGGCCCGCGGACCACCTCGACCAGCGGCATCTGGTGCGGGGGATTGAAAAAGTGCAGCCCGACCACGCGAGACGGCTGTGGCGTGCCGGCAGCGACCGCGGCGACCGTCAGCGAGCTGGTGTTCGTCGCCAGCGCGCAGTCCGGCCCAGTCGCGGCGGCAAGCTCTGTGAAGACCTGGTGTTTCACGTCCAGCTCCTCGACCACCGCCTCGACGATTACGTCGGCCTGCTTGAGACCGCGGTAATCGGTCGCCGGGCTGAGATGGTCGAGCGCCTGCGTCCCTTCGACAGCGGTGATCCGCCGCCGCTTAACGTCGGTGCCGATCAGCTTCCGGACGTTCTTCATGCCGCGGGCCACGAACTCGGGCTTGATGTCTTTGAGCCGCGTCCAGACGCCGCGCCGAGCCGCCAACAGGGCGATCCCCGCTCCCATCGCGCCGGCGCCGATGACCGCGGCGTGTTCGATCGTGTCGGGATCGACTGTTACGCCCAGCGATTCGGGGAGCTTCTTGCCCGCCTCGCTCAGGAAGAACAACCTGACCAGCTCGCGCGTCACCGGTTTTTGCCCCAGGCGAGCGTTCGCGTCGCGCACGCGGACGAGATGCTCATCCGGCGGCAGGCTGATCCCGTCGCGGAGGACTTCGATGATTTCAAACGGTGCCGGATAATGCCCGTGCGTCGTCTGCAAAACTTGACGCGTGGCCTGCCAGAGGACGAGTTTCTTCAGGGGGCCGAGCCGGTCGATCAGGCCGCCAATCAGCCCGACCTTTCGCGGCCGAATGTTGCGACCGCCCGTGGCCAGCAGCGTGCGAGCGACCTGGTCGAGTGCCTCGTTCGGAACAGCGTCGTGCACCAGGCCTTTGCGGGCCGCCTGGCGGCCGTTGAGCGCTCGCCCCGTCAGTAAAAGAGGGACGGCCTCCGCAAATCCGACCGTCTTGGGGAGTCGTACCGTCGCGCCCCACCCGGGAACGATTCCCAGCATAACTTCAGGAAGCCCCAGCTGCGTCTTGCGACCGTCATCGGCAATCCGCCAGCGGCAGGCCAGAGCGAACTCGAGTCCGCCTCCCAGGCAAGCTCCGGAAATGAGCGCGATTGTCGGGGTTTTGAGGGAAGCCAGATCGTCGAAGATCTGCTGCCCTTGCAGGACAAATTGTCGTGCCTCATCCGGAGAGCGGATCTTTTGGAACTCGGTGACGTCGGCGCCGGCGATGAAGTTTCCCGACTTCCCGCTCTTGAACACGACGCCGGTGATCGTCGAATCCGAGCGGATGCGCCCGATGAGTTCCGAGAGCTCATTCAGCGTGTCGCGCGACAGCGCATTGACGGGCCGCTCTTTCCAATTGATCTCAACCCACAGCACTCCGTCCTGCGGTTCGCCCGCGTGCCACATCAGGGCCATCTTGGTTCCTGAATAAAAGAACCGGCGGGCTGACGCCCGCCGCTCGCCCGTTCGCTCAGTCCGCGATTCGTTCGATGATCGCCGCGCCACCCTGTCCGCCGCCGACGCACATCGTCGCCAGCCCCAGCGTTTGCTTGCGGCGCCCCAGTTCGTTGAGCAGCGTCAGCACCAGGCGAGCTCCGCTCGCGCCGACGGGGTGCCCCAGCGCGATGGCCCCGCCGTTCACGTTCAGTTTGTTCTCGTCGATCGGGCCCAAAGCGGATGCCCCATCGGTTCCGATGCAAGCAGCCGGCGGCGACTCGAAGCACCTCAGGCAGGCCAGGACCTGGGCCGCAAAGGCTTCGTTGATTTCGATCAGGTCGAACTGACTCACCCGGACGCCCGTCGCCTTCAGCACGCGATTGCTGGAATAAACGGGTCCCAGCCCCATCACTGACGGGTCGCAGCCAGCATACGCGTACCCGCGCAGCCGACCCACGCGGGGCAATCCCAGCGACCGGGCCCGCTCCTCCGTCATGAGCAATAGCGCCACGGCTCCGTCGGTCACCTGGCACGAGTTGCCGACGGTCACGGTTCCCCAACGGCGATCGAAGTAGGGCTTGAGCTTGCCGAGCGATTCGAGCGACTGGTTGTCGCGGGGGCCGATGTCGCGCTCGACTGCCCCCTTAGCTTTGTCGGGATAGACGGTCATGACCTCGTCGGTCAGGCGGCCTTCGTTCCAGGCGGTGCTCGCTCGCTGGTGGCTGCGAAGAGCAAAGAGATCCTGAGCTTCGCGACTGATGCCGTACTTGCGGGCCAGCTTTTCCGCCGTGTCGCCCATCATCATGCCCGACACGGGATCGGTGAGCCCCTGCTTGATGCTGATCACGGGGGCCAGATCCCGCGGCCGAATGCGGGCCAGCGCCCGTAATTTGTTCCAAACCGTTTTGGCCGTGCTGAATTCCAAAAAGTCATCGGTGAGCGATTTGGTCCACAGGAGCGGGATATTGCTCATCGAATCGACGCCGATGGCGATCACGGCTTGCGCCTGCCCCGTTCGGATGCGCTCGTAGGCCTGCGTGACGGCCTCGAGGCCGCTCGCGCAGTTGCGGTTGACGGTGTGGGCCACGCGATCGATCGGGATCCCAGCCCGCAGGGCGATCACCCGGGAGACGTTGGGAGCGTCGCTGGGCGCCACATTTCCCGTGATCACCTCGTCGATGGCGGCCGGGTCGAGATTCAGTCGCTCCAACAACTCGCGGACGACCAGCCGGCCCAGCTCCTGCGCGGGAACATAGTTGAAGGCTCCCGCCGCTTTGACGAAAGGGGTCCGCACGCCGCCGACAATGACCGGAGATTCCATGGTTGTTACCTCCTATCGCGCTTCTTAAGAGCCGCGCACGAAGTAAGCGGTCCGCCGGGGGCGGTTCATGCAGGCTAACTGCGTGCACCCAACGAGCAGCCAACGCGGTCAGCCTGCTGCCTAATACGCCGCTTACTGCGTGCGCGGCTCTTTCCCCTCGAATTGTACGATTTGGCGGCAATAGGCTGGCATCGCACTGCCCGCCGCCTATCGCCGGAACCGATACTCAGGATTCGAGGGGTTGAAATCGTCGTCGGTGAGACGTCCGTCGGCGACGATGTTCGAGTACTTGTAATACTCGATGAGGGTGGCCTCGTCGAGGGCCGCGCCTTCCAGATGCTGGCCGGGGTCAGGCCAACCAAAGTTCTCGACTTGCAGGGGGACGTGCCACTGCCGATCGAGGTACTGGATCGACTTGCGGTAGTCCGGCGAACGGTCTTTGTCGTCGAACTCGAACAGGAACACGGCGCACGGACGGCCGTCGCAGCTTGCATCTGGCTCGCGCCGGGCACGGGCGTAGACCTGCTCTCGCAGCTCCTGTTCGCGGTGCGCGATCAGCGAATCGGCGAGGCCGAGAATGCCGGCCTTGGTAACGGGATAGCGAGATTCGTGCATTGCCAGGGGGCCGTCGACGTCGAGCTTAAACGCCGGGATCAGCCGCCCCCTCACTCCTCCCAACCGCACGACCATGCTGCCGTTGTTCTCTCCGTCGGCGTAGAGGACCTCTTTTCCCACGCCGGACCCTTGGAGCCATTTGAGGTAGACCGCAAAAGGCTGGTGGCGCACCTTAAGTTGCAGCGTTGTCAGGTCCGTGATGTCCGAACCAATCCGCTCGCGTTTGTTAAAGGTCGCGCGGTAGGCGGGGATTTGGCCGAATCGCTCGCGTCCCGATTTCAACAGATCGCACACCGACTGCAACAACTCGATATTGCGCAGGTCGGAATTGGCTGAAGCCATTTGCCGATTCAAGGCGGCAGCGTTGCTGGCGATTCGAGGCGCCGCGATCGACGCGACGATCGCCGGCTGGAGCGCGCCGGAACTTTCGGGTGTCTGCGGAGGCGCCGCGGTCGGAGCCACGGTCCGCGACGCGCCATCGACGGCCGCGGTCTTCGGGCGCAAATTGCGGGGTTGTGCAACAGTCGAGGTTTGGCGATTTGAGCGTTTCCGCGAGAGCCCCCACTCGAGAATGCGGACCGCCGCCGTGGGATTCAGGGCCAGCCACACCATGGGCGCCAGGCAAGCTGCGATCCCGGCGAGCCACTTCAGCAGGCCCCGCCTCGTCGAACCATTCCAATACGCGATCAAGGTGGCCATGTCTTCAGGATTGTGAGGGGTCGGGGACTTCGCGCAGCTTTCTTCGGAAGACTTTGCCCAAAAAGTTCCGCGGCAATTCGTTGCCCGTGATTTCGATCACGCGCGGCCGCTTGTGTTTCGCCAGATGTTTATCGCAGTAGAGCCAAAGCTCTCGCAGCTCGATCTCTTGCCCGGGCTTGAGCGCGACCACCGCTTTGACGAGCTCGCCGCGCTCGCGGTTCGGAACGCCGATCACCACGACGTCGGCCACTCCGGGGAAACAGCGGAGCACCGGCTCGACCTCGCTCGGATAAACGTTGAAGCCCGAGGTGATGATCAGGTCCTTCTTGCGATCGACGATGCGGAAGCATCCGTCTTCCTCCTCGACCGCCAGATCACCCGTATACAACCACCCGTCGCGAATGGTGCGGGCGGTCGACTCGGGATCGTTCCAATAGCCCAACATCACCTGCGGTCCGCGGATGATCAACTCGCCGACCTGGCCCGGCGGCAGCTCCTCGAGCCCCGCGTGCGGATCGACAATCCGGACGTCGGTGTCGGGAACAGGTAGTCCGATCGTGCCGGCGCGGGCCGTCCCGTCGAGCGGGCCGATATGAGTGACGGGGCTGGCCTCGGAGAGTCCAAAGCCTTCCACAACGATGGCTCCCGTGTGGTCGGCGAACTGCGTCGCGACCTGCTGGTCGAGCGGGGCTCCGCCCGAAATGCAGTACCGCAAGCCGCGCCGGACGGGACGCGTCTTGAACAGGTCGTTGAGCGCGACGAGCATTGCCGGCACGGCCGGCATGACGGTCGGCTGGTGGTGCTCGATCAATCGAGCCACCACGTCCGGCACGAAGCGATGGTGGATGATGATCGTGGCGGCCATCGATACGCCCGCGAGTGCACAGCTCGAAAGGCCATAACTGTGGAAGAAGGGGACCACGGCCAGCACCGAGTCATGCCCCATCTGAGTGCCGGCCCAGGCGTGGATCTGCGTGGCGTTCGCGACCAGGTTTCGGTGGGAGAGCGTAACGACCTTGGGTCGTCCGGTCGTGCCCCCCGTGGCCAGAAGAAAGGCCGGCGCGTCGAGCGATTCGGGGCGGACGGGGTCAAAGTCCGGATTCGCCTGCGCGATCTCTCGATCGAACCAATAGGCGCGGCCCTTGCGCCCGCGGAGGCCGAGCAGCCGGCGACGAAAAGCTTCGGCGCGATAAGCGAACTGCTTCCAGCCCGAAAGCCGTCCTTTCAGCGACGTCAGGATGGTGATCTCGGGCTGTTGATCGCCGCCCCAGACGAGTGGCGCCAGCATGTCGAGCGTAATGACAACTCGACAACCGGTCGCCGTCACCAGGGACGAGATCTCTTCCGCGACGCACAGCGGACTCATCGCCACTGCGGAGGCGCCCGCCATCCAGATCCCGTTGATCGCGGACAGAAACTCGGGGACGTTCGGCAGCAGAATGCCAACGCGGTCGCCCGGCTTTACGCCAAACTGCACCAGTCGATGGGCCGTGCGACGGGCCGATTCGCGGAGCTGACGATATGTAGTCCGATGATCGAGGTGCACGCAGGCGGCACGGTCGGGAAATTCGGCGGCGCTGTGTTCGAGCAATCCGAACGCGGGAATGGCCGGGTATTTCAGCGTGTGCGGCACACAGGCGGGATAGTGCGCGAGCCACCGCCGTTCGTGTCCGAGTGCCGGATCAACCGAATCCTGCCGTGGCTCTAAAGACCGCATCCCAGTTCTCCGAACGATCGTTCGAGGAACACATCGAGGCGGGTCGCCTCCCGCCGGGATCCACCATGCAAGTGGAATGCCTGCGAGTGCGAATGCGGTTTTTAGGTACGGCCAATCCGTCCGTGCAGAAGTGACTCGGAAC
Source organism: Planctomycetaceae bacterium (assembly GCA_035623955.1). Taxonomy (GTDB): domain Bacteria; phylum Planctomycetota; class Planctomycetia; order Planctomycetales; family Planctomycetaceae; genus DASPSM01. Next base: position 7,971 of record DASPSM010000622.1, on the reverse strand, counting down.
GAGGTGAAGCGTATCGAATCGCGTGGGCCGGGCCGGCGCGATCAGCAAGTTCCTTCCGTCAAGCGCTGACCGCAAAACCGCCCCAATTCTCAAGGTATTTGCTTTATTATAGGCCGCCCCCAGGCGCCTTAGTGCGAAAAGTTGTGCACGTCGCGCGGATTGTCTGCGACTCGCCCGCTTTCGACGTCTTTTCCGGATTTCGCATTCCGAGGCGACTCGTCCACGCGCGTCGACTGCGTACGATTTCCAGGGTGGGGGGCAACTTCCACCGAGGAGGAAGGAAGGGCCAGCCTGTGCGGAGTCGCCCGCCGGGGCGTCCCGTGACCAGGTCGCTTTGAAACAAGCGCAAGCCGGGTGAGGGGATGCATCGACTTGGGGATCGTTGGCTACGCCGGGCCTGGCGCCTCGGAGTATTCGTCGTGGGCGGCACCTCTTGCTGGGGGGCGTCCTCATGATCGTGACGCCGCGGCCGGCCCTCGTCTTCATCCCGCTGGGGTTGGGGGTGCTGGCGACCGAGTTTCAGTGGGCCCGAAACCTCCTTGCCAGGGCCCGCCCCATCATCGACCGCGCGATCGAGAAGTCCCGGCTCCGCAAGTCACGCTCGTCGTAGGCCAGCACGCAACCGGACATACGGCAGCTCGCCGACCTGTCTAAAGTCTTTCCAGGCCTGGCCGCCGCCGAGCCCATTCCTACAAGTCCGGTTTGTACGCCTTACACCAGCCGCTCAGGCCTTTTTGACCGCCGCCAGGGCCTGCGTCATCAGCTTGGAGTCGGGATCCTGCGAGCCGTTCAGATAGTAAACCGAGGTCGCCAGCAGCTGCGGGCGCCACGCGGGTGAAACCAGGCCGTAATCCTCGAAGATCGCGGCCGCGTATTTATAGCGGTGGGCGTCCGTTCCCTTCCGGAAAATCAGCCTGCGGGCCAGCTTGAAATAGGTCTCCGGCTCCGGATGCTGTTGGGCCAAGGCGTAGGCCCGTCCAGCCGCTTCGGGCAAATCGTGGCCGACGACCTCGAGGGTCTCCGCAGCGGCTTTCGCTTCCTGCGGATCGACTTTCGCGGCTTTGAGGTCGGTGATCTTCAGCGTGCCGAACTCGCCGCGCGAACCGCCGCGCATCGACTGGCGGAATTGGCCCATCCAGGCCACCGCGTGCACTAGCATCAACAAGCGCGTTTCCGGGTCCAGGGCGGTCCGGAAGGCGTAGTGCAGCGCGTTGGTCGATGTAATCGCATGGATGCCGAGAATCCCCGGCTGCCGCATGATCAGCTCGCCGGCGGCCAGGTGGACGGCGTCCCAGGCTCCTTGCGCCTGCGTTTTGCCCGACTGAAGCTGCTCGAGCAGCGTTTTGTTGGCGTCCTCGATGCTGGCGGTGCGCAGGGCCTCCAAGAGGTCGTTGGTCGCCGCCTTGTCGGCAGCGGTGCCCGTCCAGCTTCCCGGAAGGCCAGGCAAAGCACGCGCCGCTCGGTCGGCGTTCGCTTGATAGGTTTTGTCGTCGAGGCCGGTTCGCGGACCGCGAGGGACCGCGCCCGAGCCGCGTCGCCCGCCGGCATCGAGCAAGGCCATCACGAGCGATCGCATTGCCGGCTCGGCGTGCCGCCAGCCGATCGTCTGAAGCGTGCGCCACGAATTGGCGAGATAAATACTCTTGTGTCCGATATCGCGAAAGTCGCGGGCTCCGTAGCGCCACAGCGATTCAATCACCTCGTCGGCTCCGCGGCTGCGGACCAAGGCCGCGATCGCTCGCTGCGCCCGTTCATCGTCCCAGGTCTGCATGGCCGCGTGGAATTCGTCAGCCGCCTTTTCGGGCGAGGGAAGCGGGCCGGTGAACTCCAGCAACCGGACATTCCCCTCGCGAATGTTGTCGGCCTGAGATTTCTTGAACTGGTCGAGCGCCCAAAACAAGGGGAGCAGCCGATCCTCGGGAACGGCGTCGAGGCTGAGTTGATTGGCCGAATGAATCGCCAGCACGCAATGGAACTTGAACCCGACGGGGTGCGGCATGACGTTGCGCACGCCGGCCAGGAACAGCGCCGCCAGAAAGTTGCGATAGGGGAGCCCGCGCTCGAGTTGATCGACTATCAACTCGAGGCACTTTTCGCGAGGCGTCTCTTCGATGAGTCGCACGATCGGCTCGATGTCGGGCGTCAGGTGCACGAGCTCGGGTGTCACCTCCGCCTCGCCGCGGGCCCGCGGGGCCAGGGCGCTCAACAAGCTCGGCGTCGCGGTCCCCAACACAAATCCGGCAGCGGCGGACGACTTCAAGAATTCCCGGCGGGTCGACATGGTTCCACTCCTTCGCGCGAAAAGGGTTGACGGCGCCTGCATTATACACGCGGCGAACCGTCGAATCGCAGACCGAGCCCGGTGAGCGCTACGACGCGACAATCGCGATGTGCTGGTTTTGCTGCGAATCGGTCTCGGGGAAATCGCTGCGGTAGTGGACGCCGCGGCTCTCGCGACGCGCGGCGGCCGCGGCGATCACCAACCTCGACACCAGCAGCATGTTTTCCAGCTCCCAGCCGCGCGGATCGGCAAACTCGCGGTCGGAGACGTAACCTTCCCAGAAATTGACCTGGTCGGCTGCGGACTTCAGGTCTTCCGCATTGCGCTCGATGCCGACGCTGCGCCCCATGAGGTTTGTGAGCGAGTGCCGCAAGTCGTCGAGATCGAGGCCGTCGTCCTGCGGGCGCTCCGGCCATGCTGAGTGCAGCGGAATAGGCGAGAACGAATCGGGTTGGCCCAGGGCCAACTCGGAAGCGCCGGTTCCCGCTTTCAGTCCAAACACCAGTCCCTCGAGCAGGCTATTGGAACCGAGCCGGTTCGCACCGTGCAGGCCGCTCGAGCTGACTTCGCCTGCCGCCCAGAGTCCGGGCAACGAAGTGCGGCCGTGATCGTCGATGGTCAGCCCGCCGATCATGTAGTGGGCGCCGGGGCGTACGGGAATCAGGTCGCGGGCGATCTCCAGGCCGAACTCCGCACACACCTTGCGAATGTGGGGGAATCGCTCGTCGACATGCTTCGCGGGAAGATGCGACAAATCGAGATAGACACACGGGTGCCGAGTCTTGGCCATCTGAGCTGTGATCGAGCGGCTCACGACGTCGCGCGGGGCAAGTTCGAGCGCCGGATCGTAATCCTTCATGAAACGGTAGCCGGTCGCGTCTCGCAGGTAGGCTCCTTCACCGCGGACGGCCTCGGTGATCAGGTGCCGGGCGCTGCCTGCGATGTAGAGCACTGTCGGATGGAACTGGACGAATTCCATGTCGCGGACCTCGGCCCCCGCGCGGAAGCCGATGGCATGTCCGTCGGCCGTCGCGATTTCGGGGTTGGTGGTCTCGCGATAAAGCCGCCCCGCTCCGCCGGTGGCAAGCACCGTCTGCTTGGCCCAGACGAAGGTCTTGCCGTGACTCCGGCTCCAGACGAGCGCCCCGCGGCAGGATCCCTCGTGCGTGAGCAAGTCGATGGTGAAGGTCGTCTCCCAAATCTGGATGTTGGGTCGCGAGCGGACCATCTCGGCCATCGCCCGCATGACTTCCGCGCCGGTCGCATCCCCGAGGGCGTGCACGATACGGCGGTGGCTGTGCCCCCCTTCCTGGGTCAGGTCGATTTCGCCGTTGCGCGTGTCGAAGTGGGCGCCGTACCCGATCAGCTCGCGGATGCGCTCGGGGGCTTCGCTCACGACCATGTCGACGATGGCGGGATCGCAAAGCCCCTTCCCCGCGGCCATCGTATCTTCCGCGTGGCTCTTGAAGTTATCCTCCGGATCGAAAACGCCGGCGATTCCGCCCTGAGCGTAGGCGCTATTGGATTGCAGCAGCCGATCCTTGGTGACGACGACCACGTCGAGCTTGGAGTCGACGGCCAGTGCCGCGCGAATGCCGGCAATCCCCCCACCAATCACGAGCACGTCGGTAAACAGGTGTGGGATCCGCTTGGGGTCGAAGCGTACCAGGTAGCGACGCCTGGGAACGACTTTCAAACGCGGACCGTCGTTTCTCGCGGTCGAGGCGATTGTCTGTCGCGGAGCGGTCGCGGTAAGAGCGTCGGCCGTCATATGGTCATGCTCGAAAATCCGCCGTCAACGACGACGTTGGCTCCGGTGATAAAGCTCCCGGCATTGGGAGATGCCAACATCAGAATCGCGCCGGCCAGTTCCTTGGGCAAACCAAAACGCTTGAGCGGAGTGTGCCGCATGACGTTCTCGATGCGCTCTTCCGTGAGAATCGCCTTGTTCTGCTCAGCGGGAAAGAAGCCGGGCGACAGGGCGTTGACGCGGATGCCCGCCGCGGCCCATTCGCGGGCCAGATTCTGCGTGAGATTGATCACGGCCGCCTTCGTCGCCGAGTACGTAAACACCCTCGACAGAGGCGTGATTCCCGAGAGCGATGCCACGTTGATGATCGAGCCGCGCGTCGAACGCTGGATCATGTATTTCCCGAAGATCTGGCAGGCCAGCCGCACGCCGCGCAGATTCACGTTCAGGATCCGGTCCCATTCCTCCTCGGAAATCTCGAGAAAGGGAGTGGCCGCGTTGATCCCTGCCGCATTGACAAGCACGTCGGCCGAGCGGTTCGCGCGCGTCAAATGAGCGACGAGCGATTCGAGGTCTTTGCGACTCGTGCAATCGAGCGGAAAGAACTCGGCCACCCCGCCTGCGGAAGTCAGCCGGTGCACGCAGTCCTCTCCGCGACCGCGATCGCGCCCGGCAACAATGGTATGAGCACCAGCGCCGGCAAGCGCCTCGCAAAAGGCGCTGCCCAGAACGCCGGTGCCTCCAATGACGACCGCCGTCCTCCCGTGCAGACCGAAGAGGCCTTTGAGATAGGATTCAGCGGTCATGGCCTCGCCTCTTATGCACCCAAGCGTTGCTGCAATCGCCTCAGGAGCGGATGCCGCGGAGCTTCAGGTGTTCGGCCATGACTTCGCGATAATCCTCGGGCGCGACGTCTCGTTCGGTGCAAACGAGCATGAGTGCTCCGTCGGATCGGAAGTTGCCGTCCCACTCCATCAACTCGTCGTCGGTCCAATTCGGATCGTACTCGCGGAGCTTTTCGTCGCTCATTCGCGAGAAATAGGCGCGGAGGGCGACGTCCGTTTCATCCATCGGACTGCCATCGGGAGCATGTTCATAGTCGATCGAGTTGGTCGTGCTCATTCGCTAGTTACCTCGTCACTCGGATTGGCGCTTCGGCCGGTGTCAGCCGGCCGCTTCTGATTCAATACTCACACAGGGCACTGTGCACTTCGTATTTCGTGGGTTTCGACAGCGGTCTGCCGGGTTCGTGACAGGAAATGCAGGTCGCCCCCTGCGCGACCTGGCGGTGTTTCGTCGAGCTTTGCTTGTGAATGTCGTGACAGCTGACGCACGTAGTGGCTGATTTGCCTTCCAGCACCTCGCGGACATTCTGGGCCACGTGCCGGTCACCCGGGTTCATTTTAGCAAGGGCGGCGTCGCTCAGATCGACCTCGAAATCACGCAACAAATTGTCGCCGATGACGAAGTTCGTCGGATAGGGAAGGCCGCTCTTTTTCGATTTGCCCGTGCGCAGGTGGCACTGGGCACAGTTGGCCAGCTGCATGCGCGGCGGGTCGGTATTCCCCTTGCCGAAGGCCACCAGCTTTGTCTCCTTTGAGTGCTGCGGATCGACGATTCCGTGGCAGGCGTAGCAATCGAGCGAAATGGCGGAGAAAGCGTGCGTCTCTGGGTCGACGGCTGTCGTATGGCAGCCCGCGCACGATTTGGCGAATTTCTGGTCGTCCCAGCTGACATTCTTGGCGTCGATCAGTTTTCCATGCGCCCGCCGGCTTGCCCCCACAGGAGCAGGCACGTAAGCGGCCGAGAGCAGAGCAAATCTCCCGTACTCGTTGGATCGCTTGAGAAAGCGGATCTCGTGCCGCGTGCCGAGCAGATATGCTGCCTCAGACACGACGCTCTTCGTGTCGGGGTCGGCGGCAAGCGCTTGCATCGCGGGAGAGTCGGCAGCGGCTGGGCGCACGGTCCGCTGGTGATAGTTTTTGGCCCAGCGATTGCCAAAGTCATCCCGGTGGCAAAACAGGCATTCGTCGCCGGTGACATATTCGGGCAGCGGCGAACTGACGTGATCGCCCCACTCCGAACCGCCGTCGGAGTTTGGGGGCGACGCGGCCTTGTTGGGCGTAGCGGGCGACGGCTGCGGACCGGGACTGGCCCAAAGCACTCCAATCGCCAGGCACGATGTCCACGACAGCACGAGAATCGCTGCCCAAGCCGAGGTCGGTGAAATCCAGGTCCCCTCACCCCCAGTCCCTCCCCCGCAAGGAGCTTTGCCCAAAAACGGGGACTGACCCCCTACCGGAAGGGCAAACCAGCGCTCCAGCCGCAACGGGTCAGGGGTCTGTCCCCGTTTTTGGGCAAAGCCCCCGCAAGGGGAGAGGGGGGAAGAGGAAGAGGGCTCCCGGGTCGTCTCTCTCCCCTCTCCCCGTGTTGCGTCCGCGCCGGCGGTTGCCGCCGAAGCGGCGGACGCCGGCAAGACGGGAGAGGGGCTGGGAGTGAGGGGGAGCATGCCCAAAATCCAAGCGGCTCAGGAATCCGCACGCACCCAGCCGTGAGCACGGTTATCCGACTTTCCACCCTCTTCCAGGTAGGCCACCTTGAGTTGCGAAAGCGCGTCTTTGGGAAGCCCTTGACGCTTCTCTTGCACGTCGATTCCGTAGATCTTGGCGGCGTTCAGCCCGAAGATCTTGGCTTTGTCCTCTTTAGTCAGCTTCTTGTAGCCGAATTTCTCGCACAGCTCGTCGGTGATTTGGAACCGCTTAAAGGCGTCGATCACCCACTGCGGCGAGCCCCACCACAGACAGTCGGTTCCCCAGATGACGTGGTCGGCACCGTAGTACTTGATGTTTCCACCAATCAGATGCTGGCACATCAGGGGATGGGCGATCACAGTCGTTCCGAAGGCAGAACCGATTTCCGGATACACGTTGTCCATGTCCGGATTGCGCTGCTTGATTTTCATCAACTCCGCGTGCCAGGCGAAGTCTCCGGTCTCGGGATTCAGCGTCGTCTTGAACTCCGGCTCGTCCGGACCGTGCTTCATCGCGGAATGGTAGATAATGAACGTGATGTCCTTGTTGTCCTTGGCCGCCTTTTCAATATCGCCCGGGTGAGCGAGGTGGCCGAGAGTCCTCGATTGCGAGGCATACCCCTTGTGGACACTGAACCGCCTGAGGCCCAGCTCCCGTGACTTTTGGTAGAAGGGATACGCCAGCTTCTCGTCGTCGAGCTTAAACCCGTTACCGGAGCGTCCCGGGTCGGTGTGGCAATACCACTTCCAGCTGTCGATGCCGTAGATTTTGACCTCCCGCTCCATCTGCTCGAACAGTGCGGCGAAGTCCGGCTTGTTCGCTTTGCGGTCCCAGTAGTGATTGGGCGCGCAGTTCCCCTGGCAGAGGGCTCGCTGGCTATTGGCCAGTTCGTTGATCTGCTTCTTGGATTGCGACATTTGCCAGCTCGGCAAAATCGCCATCCCCGGCGTACGCTGCCGACCTTCGAGCACTTTTCCGGTCTTGGGATCCTTGTTGATCTCCTTGCCGGGCACGCCCGAGATCACCGCCATGTTCGTTTCGCTGTCGAAGAAGATCTCCTTCACGTAATTCGGAAAGCTGTAGGCGGCGACATCGTTCTTCAGGTGGAAACCCATGTTTTTGACGAATTCCATCGTCCGAAAACCGAACATGGGTCCGGCCGCTGAATCGGTGAAATGCGTCTGCACGTCGATAATGAAGTACTCCCCCTTGGGGTACTTCTCGTCGGTCGCGGCCGGTTCCAGCGTCTCGGCGGCGTCGACGTCCCAGTAGGGGCCGTAGATCATGTTCGAGGCCAGGAACGCCGTCGCCAGGCCCATTGAGCTGCGCAAGAAATCGCGCCGCTCCATGCCCAGCTTTTTCGATTTCTCGTCGGCCAGCTCGCCAATCAGCTTTTCCCACTGCTTCTG
>DASPSM010000619.1:0-6330 GCA_035623955.1 Planctomycetaceae bacterium | reverse complement strand
AAGGGGACAGACCCCTGACCCGTTGTGGCTGGAAAGCTGGTTTGCCCTTCCGGTAGGGGGTCAGTCCCCGTTTTTGGGCAAAGCCGGGGGTCAGTCCCCGTTTTTGGGCAAAGCTGGCTCTGGGACCCATCCGGTCTGCCGGGAATCTTTTCTTCCCTTAGTGAAAAAGGATCCCCACCACCAGCAGCAGATCCGATTTTGTCCCCGGCGGGGATTCTTTCCCCGGCGCCACCGATTCCGCGTGGTGTCCCTGGTGTCCCGTCCCGATCGTGTCCCTCGTGTCCCGTCCCGTTCGTGTCCCGTCCGGTCCCAATCGCAGCGCGGCTCCAGGACGCTGATCGCATTGTGCGCGGACCAACTCCGTCACGGCCGAAGATGCGGATCCGCAAGAATTTGAGAGAGGGCGCTCTCCGGAATCAACGGATCCCGACCGCTCCCCGGCAGAGGCCTCTAGATCCAGCCTAACACGGTGAGCGCGATCCACGAACCCCGAGTTTCTACGCCCTCATAGACAATCTGGAAAAAACTGTCGGCAAGGAGCGTCGGCTCAGCCGGGCAGAACGTCTGAGAGTGGATTGAGGAGATTCCCGGGATCGAACGTGGCCTTCAGTCGGCTCATCAGCGCGTAGGCGCCCTCGGGAAGCCCGGACTGACGAAGCGAATCGCGTTGACGGACTCCGTTCTGAAGGAGCCGAAATATTCCGCCCGACTCGGCTACAAAGGCAGCGAGTCGAGAGGCCTTGTCTTCGAGGCCAGGGTCATGCCCGGTTGGCCCGCGCACGCGACCGAAAACCTGCCCGTTGCCGGCTCGGGCGACGATCTCGAACTCGGTCGAAGCCAGCGACTCGAACACCTCGTCCGACGAAGGCAGCAGTCGAGCTTCAAAGAGCAGCTCCTCACCTGGGACTGCGAACTCGGTCAACGCGGACCATAACGGCCCGGCGTCCGCGTTTCGAAGGACGTGTTGGCCGAGTGGCCGAAACCCGGCCAGCTCCTTGAGGAGGGTTACCGCCTGCCAATCGGTTTCGCGCTGGGTCCCTTCGTAGCCGACGATCAAGGCCGGGCCGCCCACGGGCAGGCCGATTCGCAATCGGCCCTCGAATCCCTCCACCGCCACCGCATTGAGAGTGTCCATCGCCACCGGCCGGGTCTGCGATGTGAGCAGGGCGGCCACTGCCGCTTCCCGATCAGCCAGATTCGCGAACGCGGCACACACGAGGGCCGACGCTTCAGGGATCGGTTTGAGTTTGAGCGCGACCTGGCTGACGATCGCCAGCGTTCCCATCGAACCGACCAGCAGCTTGCAGAGGTCATAGCCGGCCACGTTCTTCACGACCCGTCCGCCGGAGTGAAAAACCTGGCCGTCGGCCTTGATGGCCGTCAGCCCGATCACGTAATCGCGAAACGTCCCCAGCCCAAGCCGGCGGGGCCCGCTGGCGTTTGCCGCCATCGCCCCGCCGAGCGTCGCCCGATCGCACTGCGGAATATCGATGGGCAGCCGCAAGCCCTCGGCACGCAGAATCTCGTCGAGCCGCGCGATCGACATGCCGGCTTCGACCGTGATCGTCATATCGCGGGCAGCGAATTCGACGACGCGACCGAGCCCGCTGGTGAGAATCCTGACGCTCTGCTCGCGCATCGGTCGACGGCACTCGAAGGACGTGCCGCCTCCGACAGCGACAATCGGGCGCTTCGCTCGGGCAAAGTTCTCGACGAGAAAGGCGCGCAGCTCGTCTTGCGTCGTTGGCGAGAACGCCGGGCTGCTCTCAGATGGGTCGCGGGTCGTCAAAGGCGGGAACTTCGGCAGAGTCTTCAGGAGCCGCGCACGTCAGTAAGCGGGGTATCACGCAGAGAGCGTTTGACCCCGCTCCCTCACGGTCGCGGCTCAAAGGAAAAGAGTCGGACATCGTCACACACTTATAAGTTGCGGGCGATCCGGGGACGATGCCACCGAAAAAAAATCTCGACGAACATCGGCCAAACAGGAAAATCGCGATCCTTGCTCTTGACGATCTACTACTGCGGTAGTAGATCTGGAGCTCGCGAACACGACGCACTCACTCGTGAAGGAAAAAAGGAGTCCGTGCGTGGCCAAACACAAATTGGCAGTCCTGCAATTGGCAATCATCCAGGTGCTGTGGGAACGGAGCGAAGCGACCGTGGCCGAGGTCCGTGAGGCCCTGCAGGAAACGCGTCCGCTCGCTCACACCACCGTTGGCACGATGCTGGCGAAGATGGAACGCAACGGCCAGGTCCGCCACCGCTTTGAAGGCCGCGTCAACATCTACCGCGCCGCTGTCCAGCGGGAAAAGGTCCGCCGTTCGATGCTCGCCGACCTGACGGCGCAGCTTTTTGGCGGTGACCTGGCCGAGATGGTGAGCCATCTTCTCGACAGCCGCGAAGTCTCCGCCGACGAACTCGCGCGACTGAAACAGCTCATTCGCGACAAGGAGGAACGACGTGCCAAATAGTGTGTCCTTCTTCCCCGCGTTGCTCTTTCGGGGGTTGCTTGCCCCGGCCATCGTAACGCTTGTCACAACGTATCTGATTCACTCCACCCTGGTGATGGGGGGGACGTGGCTGGCAATCCGCGCGGCGCGGCTCGGCAGCGAAGCGCTCAAGGAGCGACTCTGGAAATTGGCAGCGATCGTCCCGTTGTGCACGGCTCCGCTGCAATCGATTTTGCACGTATCGCCGCTGACCGTCGAGCTGGTCCGAAGCGTGGCTGCGTTTCAGGAATCGCGCGTTGATAGGGCGGAGACGCTTGCTTCGACCGATGTGAGTCTTACGACCCCATTGCCCGAAATGGCGCTTGCGGAACCTCGGACGTGGCCCGAGGGCAGCTTTGCCACGCCGGCGCGCTCTCCGGGGTCCGAGCCCGCACTGGCGGAGTCCGTTACTGAAGACGCTTCTTCCGCGATTCAACGACTGAGTGAGCGGCCATCAATCAAAGCACTTCCGCCCGGGCAAGTCGGGGTCGGCTGGATCGCAGTGGCGATCGTCGTCATCTGTTGCGTCGGCTTCGCACGACTCGTGTTGCAGTCGCATCTGTTCTCGCGGTGCCTGAGAGGTTGTGCGGTCATCCGGGATCCGGCGATTGGACGAATGATCGCGGACATCGTCCGGCGTGCGCGAGTCCGCCGCGGCTTTCGGCTGCTGAGTTCGCCAAGTTTTCGCCAACCGGCGGCGTTTGGATTGTTTCGCTGGACGATCGTGCTGCCGGAAAACGCTTTGCGGACTTTCGAGCCAAATGAACTCTATGCGTTGCTCGCCCACGAGGCGGCCCACTTGGTCCGGGGAGACGCCGTTTGGCTCTGGATCGGTCGCACGCTTTGCTCGGGTTTGCCATTCCAGCCGCTTAATTTTGTTGCCCGCCGCGCGTGGCGGCGATCGGCCGAGCTGCTTTGCGACGAGTGGGCGGTGAACCATTCGGCGGAGAGCCTGGCCTTGGCCCGCTGCCTGACCCGGGTGGCCGAGTCAACATTCGGCTCGCCCCGGATTCAGGCGCTTTGGGCCCTTGGCGCGCCGTCGCATTTGTCGGAGCGAGTCGAGCGGCTGCTGAATGGCGAGTGCCGCGGCGACGCCTGGAGCAGCCGGGCCCGTGGCCAGGTCGTCGCACTGACAGCGGCCGCCCTCGCGATGGCTTTTATGTGCGTCGCCCCGCGAACGAGCGTGATGGCGAACGGGAGTGAACCGACCGAGGGAATTCGGGCCGGCGAATCGGCACCGACCGAGTCGGCTGAATCCGCGTTCGATCGACACCCCGGCATCGCATCGCTTGGCGAGGAGCTGCGCCGATTGAAATCAGAGATCGACGACCTCCGCGCCGTGGTGAAATCTCGACGCGCGACCAACGCCCCGGCACTGCACCTCGCGGACCAAATAGCTCAACGCGCGTCCGCGCTACAGACTTGCTACCAAACCGTGGCAAACGCGCGGCAAACACCGGCAACCCGCGGCAAGGGAGAATCGCAATGAGGCCCAATCGCTCGCGGACTCCTCAAGCGTGCAATTCTCTGGAGACCCAAGGAAGGAGACTCCCGATGTATCGTTATTTCAGAGCCAGCATGACTGCCATCGCGATTACCGCCGTCGGATTGGCGGCCTTGGCCGGCGGCCGCGCTCAATCGGCCGACACAGACCTCAAGCCGGCCATCCAGGAAATGCGCGACGAAATCCGCGAGCTGCGGCGGGATGTCAAGGCGCTGCGGGAATTGCTGGAACGGACTGAAGTTGACGGGCCGGCCGCTTTCAAAAGAAAGCCCGAATCAGTGCGCGGGTCGGATCCCAACGATCCGCGACCGGTCTGCTATTTCTTTTACGCAAAATGGAGCGGGCCGTGCCAACAGATGATGCCGATCATCTGTCGCCTGCAGACCGAAGGGCATCGGATCATCAAAGTCGATATCGACAAGGACAATGAACTGCGGCAAAGATTCAACGTGCAGGTGGTTCCAACGCTCTGGATTGAAACCGCCGCGCCGCAGTTCAGCGTGTTGTCGGGAATCCAATCGGAGGGGACCATCCGCTCTTCGCTTCGACAAAATGTGTTTCGACCCAAGGCCTTGCCGCCGCAGGGGGGAGCGACCGCGCCGTCGGACCCCTTCGCGAGCCGGGCAACGCCCGGTCATTCAGTCGTCAGCATACCGCCCACTGATCTCCCGGCTGCGCCCTCGGATCGCAAAGAGATACAGATCAAGAATTACATCGAGAGCTTTGCTGGCGACAGCGGTAAGAAGATGACGGGCAGCGAAATGATCGCGTCGGTTGACGGCCAACCTGTCTTTGCGTCGGAGATCTTTCAGAGGGCCTTTGTCACGGCGCTCACTCCCGACGGCGTCAGCCTGGCCACGGCGACGAAAGCACTCGCGGCCGGGCAGATCGAGGAGCCATACTTCCGGCAACTTCAACTGCTCGCGCTCCGCAAGTTTTCCCAGAATTACTTGAGCACCCGCGGGTGGGCGCAAGCCATGATCGCCTCGCTCGGAAAGACGGAGATTGAGAAGACCGAAAATACGATCACGGACGAGTTCAACAAGTATGTCGAAAAGTTGGAAAAGGATCTCCATGTAACTACGGTGTTCGACGTCGACAAGAAGCTCCGCGAGCAGGGAACCTCGTTGCTGGCTCTCAAGGCTGAGTTCCGAGACCGCCTGCTGGCCGACGAGTTTGTCAAGAGAGCCACGAAAGGGAACGCCAACGCGCCGGCGAAGCGGCCGCAATCTCAGGCCGGCCCCATCGACCTGGACCGCCGCGTCACCATCGACTGCGACGACCGGCCGCTCTCGGACGTCCTGGATCAGATTCTTCGCGATGAGCCGATAATAGACTTCAGTTACGACAGAGTGATGGGGACGGTCCAGTATCCCATCGTCCACCCGATCGTCCGCTATCTCCCCGCTGTTCAAAACGAGACGAAGGCGGGCGGCCATCCTGCTGGTGTCGCCGAGTATCTCGATGCGAAGTGGTCGAAACGCGTGACGCTGCATGTGAAAGACGTGCCTGTTTCCGTCGCCCTGCAACGCGTCTTCGATCAGACGCCTCTGGATTACTGGATTGAAAACGGCGTCCTTCGCGTCGACTTTCCCGCTGACAAGAGGCTGCATAAAGCGTTGCAGCGCAAGGTGACCTTCGATTGCGACAAACTGCCTCTCAGGAAATTTATCCGGCATATTGAGAATGATTGGCAGCTCGGCGAGGTCGTCATTTCAGGGACTGTGGACCTAGAGGCGCCGATCACCCTGCAAGTCGCCGATACGACGCGCGAAACTGTGCTCAAACTGGGATGCCAACAGGCGCACGTGCAATGGGAATTTGAAAACGGCCGGCTGTCTCTTTGGCCCGTCGAGCCTCCGATGCCAGCGCCCGGCGTGCACGGCACATCCCAGAGGAAATCCGAACGGAAGCCGAACCCCTGAACTAGAGTGCTGCGCGCCGACCGGGGCTGCTGCGTTCGATTTGTTCGGTGCTGCAGCCGCCGGCCGTGGGGAGCATTTTTTGCGGGCTGCAGCGGCCGTCGGGATTGAAGACGTCGTGGACTTGTCGCATGACGGCCAGGTCGTCGGCGGTGAAGAGCTTGTCCATGAAGCTGATTTTCTCCACGCCGATGCCGTGCTCGCCGGTGACGCTGCCTCCCATCTCGATGCATTTGACCAGAATCTCGTCGCTGGCTTTCAGCACGCGGGCGACTTGCTCGGCGTCGCGCTCGTCGAAGAGCAGGATCGGATGGATGTTGCCGTCGCCCGCGTGAAACACGTTGACGATGCGGATGCCGTGTCGCGAGCCGCAGTCGGTGATGAAGGCCAGGATTTCGGGCAATCGGGTGCGCGG
>DASPSM010000607.1:0-9075 GCA_035623955.1 Planctomycetaceae bacterium | reverse complement strand
TCGGCCGCGGCGTACAGATCGGTTCGAGCCGAGTGGTGCTCGGCCTCGAGTGCGTTGAGAATTGGCACCAGCTCTGCGCGGCGCTGGGCCTCGCCACTCAGGCGGCCGAGGATGGCGGCGGTCAGGCCGATCGCCAGTGCGGACGTCGTCAAGGATCCGGCCCCGCCTCCACCGTGCTTCATCACTTGTTCAATCGGACCGAAGAGCAGGTTTTGCCGCGGCACCCGCACGTGGTCGAGGGTCACGGTCGCGGTCCGCGAGGCGGAGAGCGCGAGCAGCCGCATCGGTTCCTGTCGCTTCATCCCTACGATCGAGGTCGGCACAGCCAGGAGCACCTGCCGACCGTCGGCGAGCGTTCCACCGGTAACGATCTGTTGTGCTGCCGACGCGCCCGTCACCCAGGGGACTGTGCCGTCGAGCACAAAATCGTCGCCGGCCTCTGCCGCCGTCACCGCGGGCTTCGCGAGGTGCTGGCGAGAGGTCGTTAAATGCGAGATGCCCACCGTCGCGAACGACTTGCCGCGACATAACGAGGGGAGCAACTCGGATTTGATCTCGAAGTTGGAGCTGGCGGCGATCCGCTGGCAGGCCGCGTTTCGCTGCGTGAGGACAAAGGTGGTCGTCAGGCAGACAGCGGCAAGCTGTTCGTAACCGGCCAGGACTTGTACGTCGGTCGCGGGAAGGCCGCCGAACTCGGCGGGCAGCCCCCAAGTCAAAACGCCGGCGTCCGCGAGCAGCTGAATTTGCTCGGCGGGCCAGTCCTCGACGCTTTGCAGTTGCGGCGAGAGCTCTTCGAGGCGGGCACAGAGTGCATCGATGTCGCTTGGGAGTTGCTGGCGCATGGTGGCTAATCTGAGCAGGGAATCGTCTATTCATGGTGGCCAGTGCCGCCATCGGCGTCTCGGCACAGCCGACGTTTGGTCCGCGCTAGGTGAGGGTCTCCAGAAACTCGGTCATCTCGCGCTCGGCATGTCCATCGCCCACTTTGCGCGCGATCTGAATGCCTTGTTTCAAGATGTCGCGGGCCTCGTCGGTGCGGCCGCGCTCGGCCAGCGCCTGACCTTTTTGAAAGTAGGCAGGAACGTACTCGGGATTCCGATCGATCACCGCTTGGAACTGTGCGAGGCCGGCTTCCACGGCTCCCTCCGAGACGCGGGCCTTGGCGAGCGCGTACTGCAAGAACACGTCGTCTGGATCGGACTGGAGCAATTGTTCGAGTTGTTGGGCAGTGGGCAACTTTTTGTCCTGGGCGACATTTGCCGGCACGCCGACACAACGCCGGCTTGAGGCAAACTGTTTCGCCGCGATTCAAATCAGGATGTCGGGTCCGATTCTACCAGTTTTGTCGGTTGCCAAGAATTCGGCGCGACACGTCGATGACCGCGAGGTAAGCAATTCGCGCAACTTGCAAACGGAACTGAAGGGGAACCGTCGAAAAAAACCGTTCGGCGGCGCCGAGCGTGGGCCGCGACCGTCAGATTCTGCACACTCGTAACTCGGTTCCAGCTAGGCAAGTTATGCACGTCGACGCTCACGCTTTCAAGCGGTGGAATTGGATTTGTCGATGCAGGCGGGGCGGAGGCACGATGGAACGCACTCCGTTCAGCGGACGGAACCTCACCCACCTGTTGTTCACTCGTAGAGCCTCCACCCCGCTATGCCGAAACGCTCCCTCGCACTCGCGTTGTTTCTGGCTTCCGTCCTGGCTGTCGGCGCCGGCTTTGGAGCCGGCGGCGTCGGTGGCCCCGCCGCTGCGCGCGAAGAAAACCAGCGCGAGACCCCGCTGGTCCGCGCGGTGCAGCGCGCTCGAGCGGCCGCCGTCAACATCCACACCGAGAAAACGGCGCCCGTCACCGATCCAGCCTTCGCGACTCCGGGCCACCACGGGCGCAAAATCAACGGGATGGGGACCGGGATCGTCATCGACGAGCGCGGCTACATCGTCACCAATCACCACGTCGTCAACGGCGTCGACAAGCTGAGCGTCACGCTCGACACCGGAAACACCTATAATGCCGTCGTGATCTCGGAAGATCCGGTCCGCGACGTGGCGATCCTCAAAATTCAAGCTTCCACGCCCCTGACGGTCATGCCGCTGGGCACGTCCTCCGACTTGATGCTGGGCGAGACGGTGTTTGCGATTGGCAACGCCTTCGGATACGAGAGCACGATCACCGTCGGCATCGTGAGCGCCCTGCACCGCGACGTCGAGGTCAACGAGACGCAATCGTACAAGAATCTGATCCAGACCGACGCCGCCATCAACCCGGGCAACAGCGGCGGACCGCTGATCAATCTCAACGGCGAAGTCGTCGGCATCAACGTGGCGATCCGGGCCGGCGCCCAGAAGATCGGTTTTGCGATCCCGATCGACGACGCGCGGAAAATCGTCGCCGACCTGCTGAAGATCGAATACTTCGACGGCACGTCTCACGGCGTGATTGCCCGCGACGTGAAGGCCGGCTCCGATCGGCGCATGGTCATCGAGGCCGCCCGGTCCGGCAGCGCGGCCGACGCGGCGGGGCTCAAGCCTGGTGACGTTGTGCTCAAGGCGGGCGATACGAGCGTCGTCGACTCGGCCGACTTCGAGCGGGCCCTACTCGGACACGGCGTCGGCGACGAAGTTCATCTCACCGTGCGGCGCGACGGCAAGCAGGAAGACTTGTCGCTCAAGCTGGGGCCCGCCAACGGAGAACTGCAGGCCAATGGCACAGGCAGCGTGATCGTGCACGGCGAGAGCGACCCCGTTTCCCAGCGCATCTGGGACGTGATCGGCGTCCGCGTCAACAAGATCGCCAAGACGAATCCCAAGCTCGTCAACTCCAAGTACGAGGGGGGCCTGCAGGTCGTCGAAATTCGCATCGACAGCCCGGCGGCTCACGGCGGCATCCAGCCCAAGGACGTGCTCGTCGGACTCGACCGCTGGACGACCGTCCGCATGGAAGACGTCTCCTGGGTGCTCGATCATCGCCAGGACTTGGTGACGCCGCTGCGGTTCCACATCGTCCGTTCCAGCGAGACCCTCTTCGGCGACATGATCCTGGCGACGCAGACGCGGTAGGTCGCGCGTAATCGCGTCCAAGGTGCTTTCTGAATGCCGACAAGCACGAAGCACGAATGCCGAAGGAAGCACGAAGCTTGAAGCCTGATGAAACTGGGCTTTCCTTCGGGCTTCGGTCATTTCGGCATTCTTTCGCCATTCGAGCTTCGTCATTCGGGCTTCTGGCAGTCGTCGCGCGCTCTCCGGTAAAATGAAGCCGATTTCGGGCTCACCGTGTCGAGATCGCTGTGACTGAGTTGCCTTCCGAGTTCGCCTTCATCGATTGGATCCGTTCCCGGGTGCCGACTGACCCCGACGTCCCGATCGGCATCGGCGATGACGCCGCGATGCTCCGCTTTGGCAAAACGGAGTGCCTGGTCACCGTCGACATGCTGATGGACGGCGTCGACTTTTGGCTCCACGAGACCGACGCTGCTGCCATCGGACACAAGGCGCTTGCGGTCAGCTTGAGCGACATCGCGGCGATGGCGGCAAAACCGCTCGCAGCGGTGATCGCCGTGGCCCTGCCTAAGGCGGGCGGCCGCCAGCTGGCCGAGCGAATTTACACCGGAATTGCAGCGCTAGCCGCCGAATTTCAGGTCGCGATCGTCGGCGGCGACACAAACTCCTGGGATGGGCCCCTCGTCATCTCCAGCACAGTTCTCGGGACGCCGACCGGCAAGGGCCCCGTGCGTCGCCGCGGCGCCAAGCCCGGGGATTGGATTTTCGTCACGGGCCAGCTGGGGGGGAGCATCCTGGGCAAGCACCTCAAATTCAAACCGCGGGTCCGCGAGGCGATCGCCCTGCACGAGGCGGTCGAGCTGCATGCAATGATCGACATCAGCGACGGCCTGGCCGCCGATCTGCATCACATTCTCGAGGAGAGCCGCGTCGGAGCCAGGATCCGCAGCGCCGACCTGCCCGTCAGCGAGGACGCGCACCGCTTCGATGATCTCCGCTCGCCGATCGAACACGCCCTTTCCGATGGCGAAGATTTCGAGCTGCTGTTCACCGTCGCCCCGGATGACGGCAGCCACCTGTGCATCTTTCCTCCCGGCGGCGTTCCGCTCACACTCATCGGCGAAATCACCTCGGAGCGCACGTGCGTGCTGGTCGACAAAGAGGGTCAAAGCACGCCCCTGCCGCCGCTGGGCTGGGTCCATTCGCTGGAGAACGAGTCTCGGCCGCAATCAAGCGGTTGACGCCGGTCGAGTTTGTCGCAGTCTGAAAGCCAATCGCAGCCCAGCCGGCGGCAGATTTCATAGAGCGCGATCGGACCGTAGATCCCCGCCGCCATTTGTGCGACCAGCTGCGTCGCCGGGTCGTAGATTCTCCGGCGCCTTTTCTACCACGTCGCCGGGACGAGGGAAGACCCGCACGCCTCCTCGAAGCGATCAGGACGCCGATTCGGGCACCGAAGTCGCTTGACGGAATTTTCCTTTTTCATTGACGGGACAGAAAAGTTAATTGCCTGCGGTCGTGCGGCCGTTTAGAGTGACGGCCTGCCACCATCTCGCCGGCAGTTTTTTGCCGTGTCTTTTCGTTTGATACGGGCCTTACTTGCTTGCGTTCGCAATCGCGGCCGCGCTGTCGTTTTTCAACCCAAGAGGCGCTTTCATGATTTCGAGAAAACTCGGCCGATCGTTTTATCACTCGCCTCGCACCACGGCGCGGGGCCGCCGCCGGGTCAAGCAAGTTGCCCCGTGTGCCGCGGAAGTGTTGGAGTCGCGAGTCCTGCTATCCGGGACGCTCGGCACAAGTCCGGCTGCCGCGACGACGCTGCTCGTCGATCCCGCCTCGACCAATCCGGCCGTCTTCCACACGATCCAGGCGGCGGTCAACGCGGCCGCGTCGGGCGACACGATCAAAGTCGCGCCGGCCACGTACAACGAAGATGTCACGGTCCCCAAGTCGCTGACGATCCTCGGCGGCCAGGTGCTGATGGCCGGCGAAAGCGGGCCCTCGACCGTCGAATTTCAATCGATCGGCTTCACGGTCACGGCCAACACCGTCACGATCCAGGGATTCACGATTGCGCCGAATCCGAATTCGACGAGCGTTCCGCCCCTGTTAGCGATCCTGGCCTCGAACTCGACCGAATCGAAGTTCGACGACAACGTCATCAACGATTCGGAACTGATGCTGGGCGGCGGCGTGACCCACGCCACGGTCGCCAATAACTCTGGCACGTTTTACCTCGAGGCGATCAATGCGATTTCGACCGCTGCCAATAGTGACGACGCCTTCACGGATAACGTCTTCGAAGGGTCCGTCTTTTTGAGCGAAACCTCGACGGGCGACGTTCTCACCGGCAATGTCGTAACCGGCGGCGGGTTCGAGAACATCGCCACCAACGTGACCTTCATCGATAACACGGCGGACGATGCCTCCGATGGATTCGATCAATTCGGATTGGGCAACGACACCTATATCGGGAACACCGCCGACAATGATTCGAACACCGGCCTCGATCTCATTCCGGGCGGACCGGTGACCGCAATCGGCAACACCGCCAACGGCGACGGAACGGGCATCGACGTCGGTGGCCCCGGTCCGTACACCGTGGTTGGCAATACAGCCAATGGGAATCTGTTTCTCGGTTTCCTGGTCACGAGCACGAGCGGTTCGATCCTGCTCAACACGGCCAACAACAATCGGACCGGCTTCGAGGTCGTGGGAACCTCGCCGACTCTCATCGGCAACATTGCAAATGGCGACACTGACGCGGGGTTTTCGATCTCCGTCGGATCTGCGACGCTGATCGGCAACGCGGCCAACAATGCCGGAAGTTTTGGGTTTGCGATCTCGGCAGGTACGGTTTCCGCCAGCGGCAATATCGCCAACGGCGCCGGAACGTTCGGATTCGCGATCTCGACGCAGTCCGGGACGATCAGCGGCAACACGGCCGACAACGCCGGCAGCTTTGGGTTTTCGATCGCGGCAACGACTACGGTTTCCGTCAGCGGCAATACCGCAAACAGTGCCGGAACGTTCGGATTCTCGATCGCCACGCAGACCGGGACGATCAGCGGCAACACGGCCAATAACAATGGAGATGCCGGATTCACGATCGCGGCGCAGGCCGCGTCCGTCCTGAATAACACGGCCAATAACAATCTGGACGCGGGGTTCCTGCTTGCCCTGAACGGTGGCACCATCAGCGGCAACACCGCCAATTCGAATCAGGGGCCGGCGAGCGCCGTCGGCAACACCGGCGGATTTGTGATTTCCGGCAGCGGGAACTCCATCACCGACAACATCGCTCAGCAAAACACGGGCGATGGGCTCGTCTTGGATGGCCTTGCCAACAGCTCGGTCTCGGGCAACACCGCCAGCAACAACGGCGGCGACGGAATTCACCTGGTGGGCGCGACCGGGAACACCTTTTCGGGAAACACGGCCGACAACAACGCGCACGACGGCTTCGACGTCGACGTGAATTCGACGGGCAACACGTTCAGCGACAATACGGCGACTGGCAACACAGTCTTCGATCTGTCCGACGCGTCGACCGGCACCGGCACGGCCGGCACCGCGAACACATGGACTGGCAACACGGCTAATACCACGAACCCGCCCGGCCTGTGAGGAAGTCCGCTACGCTGTTAAAAAAGGCTGCCGGCCGTCACGACCTCTGAATGACCCAGCGGACGGCCCGGTAGCGGAGTTCGGCGGCGTCGCCGATCGACAGCTTGATTTTCAGGCGTTCGCGGTAGGTGTCGACCGTCCGCGGGCTGAGGTGCAGTCGGCTCGCGATGGCGCGCGTGGTCAGGCCCCGGCCGATCAGCTCGAAGACTTCCAACTCGCGATCGGACAGGTCCTCGACCGGACTCGACGCGCCGAGCGGCTCGTTCGAGGCGGCGCGCTCTTGGCGACGGGCGCGGGTTTCTTTGCGAGCAACGGAGACGGGCATCAACCTCCTCCCCTGTCACTCCCTTCGAGGATTACAAGACTTTTCATGTGACGTCAATGGCCCGGCGGCTGCGCAGCGCGAGAAAGAATCGCACGACGCGAACAGCCCGCCGCCCCGCCTGCCGCTTTTATTTTCGCTAATCGGCTCCACTCGCCTGTCGGTTGTCCTCTGATTTGTGCGTGCGCGAAATCACTACGCGTTTGGCGGCAAGGCCTGGTCGAAGCTGCGGTTGGCGATCGCCTTTTCGACGCGGGCCCAGTCGAGCACGTGCGATAGCACCGACCACGCCACCGGCACCGTGCGAATCCGCGCGATTTCGGCGACGAGTTGCCCGATCCAGAATCCGGCAAACAACAGCATGAAGGCGGGGATGCCAAACAGATAGCAGCCGAACGACGCGGCACCGCAATAGACGGCCGTCGCCGCCAGCGGATTCACGTTGGCCCGGATCAGCGAGCCATAAGTCGGCGGCCGCTTCCGCCACTTCACGTACGTCCTGAGAATCTCGTACTGATGCGGATCGAGTTCCATCGGCTCAAATCCCTGATTGGCGGCGCGAGACCTTAAGGAGCCGCGCACGCAGTAAGCGGTTTTTTCTCCTGCGGGCTAACCGCGTGACGTTTTTAGGGGCGCCCACGCGGCTAGCCCGCACGAACCGCCTCCGGCGGACTGCGTGCGCGGCTCCTTGAGAATCACTCGCCGATGACTTTCACGAGCACGCGTTTGGGGCGGCGGCCGTCGAATTCGCCGTAGAAGATTTGCTCCCAGGGGCCGAAGTCGAGTTTCCCCTTGGTGACCGCCACGACGACTTCGCGCCCCATCACTTGCCGCTTGAGGTGCGCGTCGGCGTTGTCTTCGCCGGTGCGGTTGTGGGCGTAGGTCTTGGGTGAGGCGTCAAACGGAGCCAAGCGCTCGAGCCACTTCTTGTAATCCTCGTGCAGCCCCGATTCGTTGTCGTTGATGAAGACGCTCGCCGTGATGTGCATCGCATTGATCGAGGCGATCTCGTTACGTGAAATTCTGGCGGATCGTCGCACAACCGACCGCAGATTTTGAACGTCCATTCTCCGTCCTCCCAGAACACATAAACGCCATTGCGTCGCCCGTCAATCGTCTGGCCAGCGAAAGCCGTTTGGCACAATCCGCGTTGCTCCTCGAAGGTGATCGGCTTCCGATCGTCGGCAGACTTCAGATACGCACGGCGGAATGCAGACGATTGCGCGAAGCGTTGGACGACGCGGTCAACGTCATCCGGTTTCGGCACGTTGGCCAACGTCTCGTTGATCCGCTCCAACTCGGCCGCGTTGTCCGTCTCCTGTTGCATGAGATCGGCGAGAATCCGATCCGATTGAGCGTCGGTAATCAGACCCTTGGCAATCTTGTCCAAAATCCGCTCGCGTCCGCTGGCGATCTTGGCCGCGTCCGCCTCGAGCCCGTGCAATCGCTGCCGGTGCTCCTCGATCTCGGCTTGATTTGGCGTCGCGTTGTCGATCGCCTCTCGCAATGCGATCGGATTTCCGAACGTCTCAAATAGACGTTCAATCACTTGCGAATCGAGATCCTCCGCACGCACCCACGTTTTGCGATCCAGACAGAGCCGCGTGCGGTCGTGATGGCAATGCCGATAGTAAAGGTCCTTGCCGTTGTGATTCGCTTGACCGCTCATCGCGTAACCGCAATGGCCACAGAACACCATCCGTGCGAGCACGTACCGATATTTCATCTGGCCATGCGTGTACGTTTTGTTGGCAGCAATCCGTTTGTGAATGGCTGCGATTGTCGCGGCATCGAGCAACCGCGGGACGGTCGTCTCAACCGTGACGGATTCCGTTTTGGACTTCTGGAATGTCTGCTCCCACGTTTCGCCACAGCGTTGCGTTAGCGTTTTGTGGAGAGCCGAGGCGTTGACGTTGTAACGCTTGGCAATCGCCGGAATGGGCTCGCCAGCCAGATAACGCTTCGCAACGTCGATCATCATCCGCTGTTTGGCTGGATCAATCGACCACGTCGCGGTGTCCTTGTCCCAGACACGGCCAAATGGCCGCTTGCCACCCGTTGGAGCGTTGAGACGTTTTGCACGTTCAATGCGATTGTCGATCGACTTTTTGGCCTGATTGCGGGC
>DASPSM010000639.1:0-3408 GCA_035623955.1 Planctomycetaceae bacterium | reverse complement strand
CTGGTGCCAATAAGGCCAAACACGCTCCAGCAACCGGTGGCCGGCATGCTGCCCCTCGAGCTGCGATCGCCGGCGTTTGAGCGTTTCGATCCGCGCTTCGATTCGAGCGCGTCGGACGGAGGCGTCGGCGTGCTCCTCGCGCAGCCCGCGTTGGGCCTGGAGTTCCTCTCGCAGCGATTGATCGTGTTCCAGGGTATCGACCAGGCGCCCCGAGCGCGTCGTTGCGTCGAACACCGCCGCCCGCTGCGCTTCGAGCGACCGCGTCGCATCGAGGAGCTTTTGCCCCGTCGGCCCGAGCGTCAGCCCGTAGATGTGATGGGCAACCTCTTCGTCCTCGAGCGTTGACAGCTCTTGCAGCTCGCTCAAGCCGACCGCAAACACGTTCTCGAACAGCGATTCGTTCGTGCGGAAGAGCAACTCGGCCAGCAATGCCTCGGCCGGCTCTTGCCGATTTGTCCCCACGACCGAGACCAACCCGCGGGTCCCGCGATCGGAGACGCGGCGGATCGAATAAGCCGACGCGCCCGACTCGACCTGCAGCGCGCCCTCCCAACGCACCGGTTGAGGCGTGCCGCCATCCAGGTCGATCTCGAAGGGCTCGAATCCGTAGAGGATGCTGCGGATAAATCGCCACAGCGTGGTTTTGCCGGCTTCGTTAGGACCGTAAAACACCGTGAGCCCGCGCCCCGCGACCGGCAGGACCAGCTGCCGCCACAGGCCGAATCGATCGACCTCGATCTTCGTGATTCTCATCGGGCCGCTCCTCCCGCCGCCGTGGCGTGAAAGAGCTGCTGTCCGATGCGTTCGGCATTCGCGCCGATGGCTTGCGTGCTCAATTCGCCGAGCAGTCCGCTTAAGCAATCCGCCCAATGCGCGTCGGTCGCCCCGATCTCGCGCAGAGACGACCGGAACAACTCGGGCGACGTCGGCCGACACGAGGCCAGCGCCCCCAAAAAATCGGCCGTCAGCGGGTCGGGCGTCGCGGACGGGTCAATCGAGCTCTCGTCCGCTTCGATGACCAGATGATGCATCGAGTCGTCGGCACTCGGCAGCGTGCTCGCGTTCGCCAGCTCTTGTCGGAGCAGCCGATGAAACGACTCGTCTTCGAGCGCGTCGATCGCCGGTCGCACTCCTCGCAGCACCCACTGGAAGATCCAGGCGTTCTCGCAGGCTTCGGGCCTCAGACCCTCGAGATTCGCGCGGCAGCGAGCCACCAGCTCGCCACGATTGAACGGATCAGGCACCTCGACCGCAAACTGCTCCCATCGGACCGAGGCGGTCGGCTGAAAGTCGCAGCGCACGGTGCCGTCCTGTTCGACCGTGACCAGCGTGCACCCGCGTGGTCCGGAGTGATCGAAGCCGCGACCTTGCAAGGGGCCCGGATCGTGAGCGATGCCCCGCCGCCGAGCCACCGTCCGCCGGACTGCCCCGCCCCCCAGGGCGACATAATCGACGGGAAGCTGCCGGCCCGCGCCCGTCGGGCCAGTGGAACCCGGAGCCGTGCTTTCCGGCTCCGTCTCGGGACACCAGTTTTTCAAGGTGTCGGCGTCATGGGCCTCACCGTCCGACAGCAGCGCGGCGATCTTAAAAGGGACTGGTCGCTGGGTTGCGGATCGCAGCTCGTCGCGCAGCGTTCGCGGTTTTTTGCGGGCGGGTAGGAAGAGCTCGGTTCCGACGCGGGCCACGACTCGTTCGTCGCGCTTGACCGGCACAATTGCCTTCGGGCCGGGCGCCAGGAGAGTGACGTTGTCCGGCAGGTCCGGGAATCGCTGCCAGGCTGCGAGCGGATCGAGCAGGCCCGGCAAGATGAGGGCGCGGATTTCGGCACGCTCAAGTTGCTCGAACCCGTCAAGCAGAGACAATCGCGCGGCCAGGCTCTGGTCGGCTTCGACAAACGTGTTGCCCGCCAAGAGCACAAAGTCGACTTCGTGCTCGATGGCCAGCGCAATAAAGCGATCGAAAGCGGCCCGGGTCGCATCCTGGACGATCGATGCCAGCTTGGGCGGCAGCTTGGGAATTTCGCCGATCGCCCGATCGAGGCGCGCGTCGGCTGCGTGAAGGAAGCGCAGAGGCGCAAACGCCATTTCGGGGAACCTCCCTTTTCCCGCAACTCAGGCTCGGCAAGTGTAGTCCCTACAGGTTGTTAAGAGAAGAGCGCTTGCGTTCAGGCAGGCCATAACCGTAGGCGTTGCCGGTTCGATTCGCGCGAGGGACCAAGTCAGAAAGTCAAAGCTAGAGGGAGTGTCCGCTCGTTAGACCGTTGACACGTCGGCGAGTCATAATCGACGGTATGGTCGATCCCAATGCCGACGCTCGGCGCTTGCTGGCCGGAATCATCGCCGTGCTGCTCCTGACGGCTGCGGTCTTGCTTTGGATTTTGCCCGGCGCTTCGGAGAGTCAGGCGACCGTGCTGTGGCGTGCCGCCTGCGGACGCGTGGGCGTCGTGATGGTCGCCCTGTGGATGGCCCTCCCTTCGAGCACACGGCCCGCCGCGTGGGCCAACCTCAATCCGAGATCGGTGGCGGCCGTCGTGCTTACGGCGCTGGCGATCCGGTTTCCTCTGCGACTCTTGCTGCCCGTCGCTCTGGTTCTGGTGATCGCCGGGGCGTTTCTGCGGCCCCGCCCCCGCGTGCGACCGCCGCGGCAGGCTGAGATCGATCGCCCCTGAGCGTGCGGATCGAATTTAGGGGGCGTCATCGCACAGACCGATCTGGCACGCGCACGCGGCACCCCTAAAATTCGGGTTGGGTGCGCCGGCGTGCCGACCGACGCCCCAAGGAAGCGACTGTGACGGACGAAGCGGCCAACGACCTGACCGACGAGCAGTTCCCGATCGACTCGGGCGGTCCCGAGCTGCGCGAGCGGATCCGGTCGCTGCCGACGACCTCCGGCGTCTATTTGATGAAGGATGCGCAGGGGAGAGTGATCTATGTCGGCAAGGCGGTGAATCTCCGCAGTCGCGTGGCGAGCTACTTCAATTCCGCGGCCGCCCAGGAAATCCGCACGGCCAACCTTGTCCCCGAAATCCGAGGCGTTGATTTCATCGAGACCGAAAGCGAAGTCGACGCCCTGCTGCTGGAGGCTCGGCTGATCAAGGACGTGCAGCCGAAGTTCAATCAGGAGCTGAAAGACGACAAGACCTTTCCGTATCTCGAAATCCGCATTCGCGAAGAATTCCCACGGGTCGAATTCACGCGCAAGCCACGGCCGCGCGGGACTAAGCTGTACGGCCCCTTTACGAACGCAAAGAAGCTCCGCGGGGCGATCGCCGTCCTGCAGAAGATCTTCCGCTTCCGCACCTGCTCGCTCGACATTGCCCAAGCCGACGAGCGCTGGCGCTGGTTCCGTCCCTGCCTGCTTTACAACATCAACCAGTGCACGGCCCCCTGCAACTTTCGCATCAGCCGC
>DASPSM010000602.1:0-7776 GCA_035623955.1 Planctomycetaceae bacterium | reverse complement strand
GGGCGCTCGGGCCGATCCGGACGATTCGAATCACCTCCGGGCGGGCCGTCGCCGGGACCGCCGTCTGGTCCGCCACCACCAGGACCGCCGCGGCCGTTTCTTTGCCCACGGCCCGGTCGCGGAGCATGGCGGACAAGGTCCTTTGCGAACTTCGTCAGTTCTGCGCGGTTGAGCTTGCCATCACCATCGGCGTCGAACGTCATGGCGTGGGCGACGATGCCTTCGACCGTGGGAGGTCCGCCCTGTCGACCGCGGCCCCCGCGTCGCCCGGACCCCGGCCCGCCGCCCGGTCCACCGGGGCCATCCGGTCCACCGCCGGGTCCGGAGCCCGCATCGCCAGGTCCCCCGCGCTCGTCGCCCTCTCCGGGATCGCCGGGCCGACCGGGTCCGCCTTCAGCTTGCGGGCCGCGACCACGTCGCCGACCGAAGCCGCCAGGACCTCCTTGCGGGCGCAGTTCGTCCTCGGTGAGTTTGCCGTCGCCATTCTTGTCGAGTTTTTTGAGGGCGGCCGGCGCATTGGCGATTTCTTCGGCAGAGAGTTCGCCGTCGTGATTCGTATCGAGCGCTTCCATCAGCGGATTGCGCGGAGGTCCATTGCGCCGGCCGCGGCCCTCGAACTCGCGATCGGGCGGCCCCTGGCGATCATTGTCGTTATCGCCCGGTGGCGGGCCTTCGGGCGGCTGCGCCACAACAGCGGCCGCGCCCAGGACACAGAGCACTCCGACGATCCAAAACGTGCGAAGCATAACGGTCTCCCGAAGGTTGATTGGCTCGCCAAGGTTAAATCGCGCCGGCAGCGGTGCGATTGGGCCCCAGAAACCGCTGCCAGTCATCGCCCAGCGCCGACTGAACGCATGTCAAAACAGCGGTGGCGGCCCGGCATGCGCCAACGGCCGCGGTTCGGCTATGATTGGAGCGGTGACTCATTCTTGTCTACTGATCCCCGAAAGCCTGTAACGGATGCGGCTTGCGGACGTCCACGGGGCCGCGGCGAACTTATTTCGGATTGCTCGAAAAGACAGACGGGCGGCGTTTGGCCCGTCTCGCGCCCGGCAGCCGGGAGGAGTTCCGACGGAATAGAGGGCGACAAGAGAGCGACTGATGACAGGCAGACCCACGGTGCCGGCCGACGAGGAAGCCCTCGTCCTCCGTCTGCGCGATGGCGATCGCGACGCGCTGGGCGAGCTTTTCAGCCTGCACCGGCAGCGAATCTGGCGGATGATCCGCTTTCGCATGGATCGCCGTCTTGCCGCCCGTATCGACCCCGACGACGTCTTGCAGGAAGCCTTCCTGGCGGCCCGCGCCCGGATCGACAACTTTCTGGCCGAGCCGCACGGCTCGTTTTTTGTCTGGCTGCGGATGATCGCGCTGCAGTCGCTGTTCGATCAGCATCGGCACCACATCGGCGCGGAGATGCGAAATGCTGCGCGGGACGTGCGGATCGACCAGCCCGACTCGGCAAATACCTCGCTCTGTCTGGCGACCCAATTGGCGGGCACGCTCACCAGTCCGAGCCAGGCGGCCGCCGGCCACGAAATGATCCAGAAACTCGAGCAAGCGATTGGATCGATGGCCGAGCTCGACCAGGAGATCATCGCGATGCGGCACTTCGAGGATCTGACGAACGTCGAGGCGGCCGAGGCCCTCGGCATCAGCCCGACGGCCGCGAGCAACCGCTGGGTGCGGGCCCTCGCGCGGCTCAAAGAAATCCTCAGCAGCTTTGGCGATTCCGAATTCAAGCCGTCTTAGGTTCCTGAATGCTGGCACCTCATCCCGATAGCAATCCGATCGAGGCGCTGGCCGCCGAATTCATCGAGCGGCACCGTCGGGGCGAGGCGCCGTCCGTCGAGGAATACGCCGCCAAACATCCTGAGCTGGCGACGGAAATCCTCGATTTGTTCCCGACGATCGTCGCGCTCGAGAGGGTCCGCGCCCAGCAGCAATCGGCGGAAGAACGCGTCCCGTCGGGTGGGGCAAAGCTCGAACGCCTGGGAGATCTTCGCATCGTCCGCGAGATCGGGCGCGGCGGCATGGGCATCGTCTACGAGGCGACGCAGGAATCGCTGGGCCGGCGCGTCGCGGTCAAAGTGCTCGCCCGCCACTCGCGGCTGGATGATTCGCACCGCCGGCGATTCTTCCGTGAAGCCCGCACGGCCGGCCGCCTGCACCACACGAATATCGTTCCGATCCTGGGCGTGGGCGAACAGGACGGGCTCGATTACATCGTGATGCAATTTATCGAGGGGGTCGGCCTCGATTCGGTGATCGCGCGCATGCGCAAAGCGCGCGTCGATCCCGTCACCGCCCGTCTTTCGTCTTATTGGAAGCCGGACCCTCGAGATCCCAAGGTCTCATCCCCGACGCGCACCGCTCCGATCGGCGGGCTGCCGGAAACCGACGGCGGCGAAGGCGAAGCAGCTCGAGATATCGATTCAGCCCGCCCCGATACGGCGAATTCGCAAGCCGGAACGAATGCAGGCTCGAAGGCGAATGGAGAAAAAACCGCCGGGTCGGGAACGGGCTCGAATATCGGCGGGACGCAGCCCTTGAGGCAAATCTGCCGGACGTATTGGCAGGACGTCGCCTTCATCGGGCTGCAAGTGGCGCAAGCCCTCGAATACGCCCACAGTCAGGGGACGCTGCATCGCGATATCAAGCCCGCCAATCTGCTCTTGGATGCTCACGGCACGACGTGGGTCGCTGACTTCGGCCTGGCGAAAGCGACCGATCAGGACGCCGTCAGCCGCACGGGCGAAGTCCTCGGGACCTTGCTCTACATGGCTCCCGAGCAATGGAAGGGAACGACCGACGCTCGCAGCGACATCTACAGCCTGGGAGTCACGCTTTATGAGCTGGTGACGTTGCGCGTCCCTCTGCAGGCCCACGAACGGATCAAATCGCTCGGACGGCAGGCGCTTGCGGGAACGATCACCGCCCCGCGGAAGATCTGGCCGTCGCTTCCCGTGGACCTGGAAACGATCGTCATGAAGGCCATGGCCGACGAGCCGGCCCATCGCTATCAGACGGCCAGCGAACTGGCCAACGACCTCGAGCGATTCCTGCAAGATCAGCCGATCTCGGTCCGTCGGCCCAGTCCGTGGGAGCGGTGGTGGCGCTGGCAGCGGCGCAACCCGGCGGCTGCCTACTCTTCGGCGGCCGCCGCGGCTTTGTTGCTGCTTGTCGTCGCAGTGACTTCGATCGCGTATGTCCAGACTCGGGTCGCCCTGAGTGCCGCCTCAAAGGCAAACGACGAGCGCGGCCGGGCGTTGGCGAGCGAAACACTCGAGCGCGAACGTGCCGAGGCGATGCTGACAACGTCGCTCGCTGCGCTCGACAGCGTTTTCAATCGACTGGTTCCGGACCAGCTCGACCAGGGGCGAGCGCTGACCGTCTCGGGCCAGGATCAAGAAATCCAAACGGCGGCCGTCTCGCCCGAGTCGGCCGCACTCTTGGAGGAGCTGCTCAAGGTCTACGATCGGCTCGCCGCCGGTCAGGGGACGCACGCGCGACTGGATGTCGAGTCGGCCCGCGCCAATCGCCGCATCGGCGACATTCACGCGCGGCTCGGCAACCTGCAACGAGCCGCCACTGCCTATCAGAAGTCGATCGAGAAGTATCAGGCCCTCGCGGCCAACGAGTCGACTCCAAAGATCCAACTCCAGATCGCGCGGCTGCATAACGACCTGGGCGCGATCTACGACCGCCAACGTGACCTCGAAAGATCCCAGCGCGAATATCAATCGGCTCTGGCGCTGCTCCAGCCGAAGTCGACCGACCCGATGCCCGCCGAAGTCCAATTCGAGGCGGCACGGACACACTTTTTGTTGGGTCGCGGATCCGACCCGCAGTCAGAGCCCGAACCTCCGGGCGGCGGACCTCCTCGCGGAGGACCCCCGGGGCGAGGCGGACACCCGCCGGACGAACCGGGGGGCGGCCACAGAGGCGGACCATTCGGCGGCAGACCGTTTGGCCCACCCCCCGGCGAACTCGGTGGACCGCTCGACGAATTCGATGACGGACCCGGGGGCAAGCCACCGGGATCGGATGGCGGTCACCGGCGCCGGCCTGGCCACCGGCCGCCGCCCGACGCGGAGTTTCATGGGCCTTTACCCGATGGTGATCGCGGCGGACCGCGGCCCGACGAAGACGAACATTCAGGCGGCCGTCACCGGGGCCCGCGCCATAAGCGAGCCAATCCGAAAGAACTCGGCCTGGCGGTCAACTTGCTCGAGACGTTGATCAAGAGCGATCCGAAAAATCCCTCGTATCGGTACTTGCTCGCTCAGTGCTACCGCGAGAAAACCGATCCGCAGGCCACATCTTCCCCCGAGATCGAGAAAGCGCAACAGCTGCTCACCGAGCTCGTGAAAGAGCACCCGGACGTGTCGGATTACCATTTTGCGCTGGCCGACACCTACGCGATGGCCGACGTGCGCCGGATGGCGCCGGACGAGTTTCCGCAAACGGAAAAGAAGCTCCGTGCCGCGCTCAATGAAAGCACGACGCTGGTCGATCGCAATCCCTACGCGGCGGACTACGCCGAGCTGCACGTTCACATCCTGCACAAGCTTGCGGGAGTCCTGCGGCACAGTCCCCCCGAACGCGCCGGCGCTCCGGCCACCGTCGACGAGATCGGCCGACTCTACCAGGAGGCGATTCGCAAGCAGGCCGCTTTAGTCCAGAGATTTCCGGGGAATATTGCCTATCTCTTCTGGCTGGGCAAGTTTCGTTTGTCGCTGGGCGAATTCTGGCTCGAACGCCACAGCCCCGAGGAGGCAAAAAAAGTTTTCGAGGCGGGGATTCACGATGTCGAGCCGTTTTATCACGGTCAGGTTTCGCAAGGGGCCCTCGGTGACGTGCTGCGTCCGCTTTACGAGCGGCTGGCCGAATCGCTCGCGGATTTGGGCCAAGAGCAAGCGGCACATGCCGCCGAGGAAAAGGCGAACAAGATCGGACCGCCCCATCCTCATCCGGGTGAACATGGCGAGTTCGGACATCACGGACATCGACCACCACCGCCACCCGACGAGGACGATCGTCCGGACGATTTCAATCCAGATAAGCGTCCTCCCAAGCAGCCTGGCGGCGGCTTGCCTCGGTCGTGACCGCCCGAATACCCCTCACCCCCGACCCCTCTCCTGCAAGGGGCGAGGGGGAGGAGTGTCAGAGTTGGGGCCGTCGGCACAAAGAACGTTGCGCGCAAATCTCTCCCTCTCCCCTCCGCGGGAGAGGGGCTGGGGGTGAGGGGCAACACGCGATTGGTGGCCCAGAATCGCGCACAGCCATATAGCGAGCGCTGCTAACCGCGCGCTGGAATCACTCCGCGAGGTCAGGGATAATCGCACCAGCGCCCCGCTCCGTTCGGCGCGGCTCACGCCTCCGCTTGGGCTCGACCATCGTCGCGTTCATCCGTCAAGGATCGCTGTTTGAGCAAACGCTCGCGCAAAGGCCCCCGCGCCGATCGCAAGGCTCCTGTCGCTGCCCAGCCGCAACCGTCGGAATTGCCTTCTGACCCATCTCCCGTGTGGACCCGGCGCTGGCCAGGTTGGGTGGCGCTCTGGTCGGGCTGGCTCATCCCGCAGATTCTGCTGTTGGGCCCGGCGTTCATCGGCCGAACCGTCGATCTCCCGGTCGACTTGCTGGCCTACCCGCATACCTACTTGCCCGCGACGCCGGAGTATGCCGACGTCCAGCATCACGGTCGGGAAGTATTCGATCTGATTTTTCTCTATCACGAAGCCCGCGAGTTCTCCGCGAGCGAGTTGAAAGCCGGTCGTTTGCCGATTTGGCAACCTGCGAACTACGCCGGGGCCCCGTTTGCAGTCTGGCCGAAGTATTCGCCGTTCGAGCTCGTTTACTACCTGGCTCCGAATCCGGTCATGCTGGCCTGGATTGCGCTCTTGCAGGCGCTCACGGTGGGGCTGGGGATGTGGCTGTTTCTTTCGCGATCCCTCAAGCTGTCCTACTGGCCCGCGGCACTCGGGAGCTGGTGTGCCCCGCTGACCGGGTTCATCACGGTCTGGCACGCGTCCCTGCCGCTGGGCCCCGTTTTGTGGTTGCCGTGGTTGCTGTGGGCAGTCGAAGGCGCCGTCAAGAATCCCTGGGGGCCTCGCACGCTCGGGGTGGCATTCGTCACGGGATTAATGCTGCTGACAGGCCATCCGGGAATGGGGGGACTCGTCCTTCTGACGACCGGCATGTATTTCCTTTGGACGCTGGCAACAGAACGACTCTTCCGCAAAGAGTGGAGACCCGCGGCGGCGAGCATGATTGGCGTGACGCTGGCCTGGCTGGTTGGCTTCCTGATCGGCGCGCCCTATTTGATCCCGCTCTTGGACTACGGCAAAACGGGATACCGAATGGACATCCGCGATACGGGCTTCGTCGAACGGCCGCCGGAAGGACTGGAGGGAATTCCCACGATCTTCTGGCCCTGCGTCAACGGCGGAGAAACGCATGCGCATACGACTCGCATCGCTCCGCGCTCGACGCTCATCGAGGGGACCGCCGGCGCGTACGCAGGGCTGCTGGCCGCGTTCTGGCTGGCGCCGCTGGCCTGGTGCCAGCGCAGGCTTCGTGCGCAAACGCTCTTCCTGACGCTGCTGGTGATCGTCTCGCTCGGATGGGCGCTGAATATTCCGGGAATTGCCGACGTCCTGAAGTCGAAAGCCCTGCGCCCGCTGGCATCGCTCTCGTTCAACCGGTGGGTGTTTGCCACCTCGGACGCGATCTTAATCCTCGCGGCCATCGGCCTCGACTCGCTGATTGCCGCCCTGCCGCGATTCCGCCGCTGGTGGCTGATTCCGATGTTGGCGCCGGCCGGGTATTGCCTGTGGTGCCTTTACCAGTTCGTTCGCCTGACCCCCGAGCTCGACCGTCAAGGCTTTTCCCTCTGTTTCTTGCTCGGCGCGGCCTTTTGCGTGGCTGCCTTGTTGGGATGGGCAACGACCTTTCATAGCGGTCCCTTTCTCAAGCGGATGCGCGTGGCCGTGATTTGCCTGCTGCCGATCGAGCTGTTTTGGTTTGCCTGGACCGAGCGCCGGCAAGCCGACATGGAGCTCTACTTTCCTCCCGTCCCGATTTTGGAGAAGCTCGCCGCCTCCGCGACGGGCCGCATCTGGGGCGTCGACTGCCTGGAGCCGAATCTCAATCAAACGATTGGTCTCGAGGACATCCGCGGTTACGACGGCGTCGATCCGCGGAATATCGTCAAGCTCTTGGACCTGGCGATCGACCACCGTCTCAAAGAGACAATCCTTCCCTATGCCCGGACGCAACTCGCGCTGCCGGTGCTGCGCTGGACCGACCTCGGTGTGAAATGCCACCCTGCGGTCGATCTGTTGAACGTCTGCTATCTGATTTTCCGCGAACGACCGCCCAATGGCCTGCCGATCATCATGCAGGAGGGGGATTATTGGATCGTCGCCAACCAGAACGCTCTGCCGCGCGCGTTCGTGCCGCATTCCGTGCGACTTGTTCACGACGATGCGCAGGCGCTCGCGGAATTGGCGCCCTACGATCTTGACCCGCGCAAAACGGCCTTTGTGTCGGACAACTTACAACTGCCGGAGGCGATGCAAGGAGAAGCAACGGTCCGCTACGAGACGCCAACGCGGACTGTCCTTGATGCGAGCATGAAGACGGAGGGGCTCTTGGTCCTTTCCGACGCCTGGGATCCGGGCTGGAGCGCCCAGCTCGACGGCGCGCCCTGCCCGATTTACCGAGTGGATGTGGCGCTGCGCGGTTTTCGGGTCCCCGCCGGCAAGCATCAGATCG
>DASPSM010000075.1:0-2516 GCA_035623955.1 Planctomycetaceae bacterium | reverse complement strand
CGGATGAAAGGCAGGTCGAAGCAGCGGTCGAAGAGGTTGTAAGCGGGCAGAAAGAGGGAAGCGGTGCGGCTGGCGATGTGCTTGTACGCGATCCCGGAAATCGCCGAGACTCGGACCTCGTCAAACGGCTCAACCTGAAAGGCTCGCCGCAAGGTCTCTTTCGACAGCGGCTGCTCGTTTTGCGTCACTCCCTTTGACGAGTAAAACGGCGATTCTTTGCAGCGATAGATCCACATCGCCGGGTTGCCGCGATGCGGGTCGCAGGCGAGCAAAATTCCGCCCGGCTTCAGGATTCGGCCGCACTCGGCCACCGTGCGCGTCAGGTCCGGAAAATGATGCAAGACCGCGCTCAAGAACACGACGTCGAACGTCGAGCCGGAAAACGGCGTGGCTTCGATGTCGCCGACGCGGAAATCGATCTTGGGAAATTTCTGCGACGCGCGGCTCACGCTTTGGGGAGAGATGTCGACGCCGTGCAGCTCAAAGTCGTATCGCTGCAAGCGCGACGTGAAGGCTCCCGTGCCGCAACCCAAGTCGACGGCGATCAAGGGGCCACTACGCGCCTCGATCAAGGGCTCCAAATAGGCGTCGAAGGCGCGGAGGATGCGTTCGTACCCGCGGTTGGTAAAGACGTCGTAGTCGCCGTCCTGCGTGACGCCGTCGAAAAACGCGATTTCGGCCGATTTCTGCTGCAGGCCAGGCGATGGAGCGTTTGCCAAAGAATCGTCGATCCGAAGTACTGCGTGCTATAAGAGGTATCAGGGCGCCCGCCGAGTCTTGTCGCGAATTGCGACGCCGACCACGTGACGGGCAATTCGTCAGAATACCATTCGATAGAATCACGCGGAACCGCACCAAAATCGCTAACCGATCAACGCAGCCTGATGGGCGTTCGCCGACCACAAGGGTTGGCCTCAAAACCTCGCTAGGCTGACGGGGCTGCTTCGGCATAGTATTTTCAAGGCATAGGCTTGAGAGGGATTCCAACACGCTTGAACACTTGGCAGAATGCGGCCGAAGGCTGAGGTCCGTTGAAGTCCTCTGAAGTCGCGAGGGCTAAGAGAAATGGCCAGTCCAGCAATCGACATCGAAAACCAGGTCCGAGGCGCCCAGCTTCCGGTCCCCGATCGGGCCGAGCCGGCGACCACGGTCAGCGGCGTTCCCATCGCTCCCCTTTATACGGGCGAGGATCTGGCCCGCGCGGGGATCACCGAGGCGGCCAGCATCGGCCGCCCGGGCAAGTATCCGTTTACGCGTGGCATTCACGAGGCGATGTATCGCGGGCGGCTCTGGACGATGCGTCAATTCGCCGGCTTCGGCACGCCGCGCCAGACCAACGAGCGTTTTCGGTTCCTCCTGGAAAAGGGGCAGACGGGCCTGAGCACCGCCTTCGACCTGCCGACCTTAATGGGGCTCGACAGCGACTGTCCGCAATCGCGCGGCGAGGTCGGACGGCTGGGCGTGGCGGTCGACACGATCGACGACATCCGGACCCTGTTTTCCCAGATCGATCTGGAACAGATCAGCGTCTCGATGACGATCAATGCGCCCGCGGCCATCATCATGGCGTTCTATCTGGCCGCCGCGCGAGAGGTCGGCTGGGACTGGCGCAAGCTCCGGGGCACCATTCAGAACGACATCCTCAAGGAATTCCACGCGCAGAACGAGATCGTGTTTCCGCCCGAACCCTCGGTGCGGCTGGTCATCGATCTGATTGAGTTTTGCGCACAGCAGGTGCCGCAGTGGAACACGGTCTCGATCAGCGGCTACCACATTCGCGAAGCGGGCTCGACCGCTGTCCAGGAGCTGGCGTTTACGCTGGCCGACGGCATTCACTATGTCGAGGAGTCGCTGCGCCGCGGGCTCGACGTCGATCGGGTGGGCCGCCGCCTGAGCTTCTTCTTCAATGCGCACAACGACGTCTTCGAGGAGATCGCCAAGTACCGGGCCGCCCGTTCGCTGTGGGCCGACGTGATGCGCAACCGATTCAAGTCTCGCGACGAATCGGCGTGGAAGCTGCGTTTTCACGCTCAGACGGCCGGCTGCTCGCTGCAAGACCGCCAACCCGAGGTCAATCTGATCCGCGTGGCCTATCAGGCGCTGGCGGCCGTGTTGGGGGGCTGCCAGTCGCTGCACAGCAACAGCATGGACGAAACGCTGGCTCTGCCATCCGAGCACGCAGTCACATTGGCCCTGAGGACGCAGCAGGTGCTGGCGTACGAAACCGGTGTGCCCAACACGGCCGACCCGCTGGGGGGCAGCTACTTCGTCGAAACGCTGACCCAGCAGATGCGACGACAAGCCGAGGAATACTTCGAGCGCATCGAGCAGCAGGGGGGCATGCTGGCGGCGATTGATTCGGGCTTCATCCGGCGGGAAATCGCCGACGCGGCCTTCGCCTACCAGAAATCGGTCGACAAGCGCGAGAAGATCATCGTGGGCGTCAACGCCTTCGAGGAAGACGAACAAAAGCCGATCGAAATCCTCCATATCGACGAAGGGCCGGAGCAGGAACA
>DASPSM010000596.1:0-2499 GCA_035623955.1 Planctomycetaceae bacterium | reverse complement strand
TCCCGGCGAGAGGACGCGCTCGAATTGTGAGCCGACGATTGCGCCGAATTGCGTGCCGAGGGGAGGCATGGGCCGCGTCACGACTCCTGCCACGCTCATTGCGATTCGCGGTGCGGAAAACTTCAGTGAGATCGGGCGGTTCCGCCCCACACCCCTAAGCTCGAACCGCCCTTCGGCGTTCGATGTCGCGCCAGCCAGGAACGCGCTGGGAGGCCATCCAGTCGGCGCGGTGGGGGCAAAAGGGCTGGTTTGAATTTCCGCGCCCTTGCCCGAGATCGACGCAATCCACCGATCGATTGCGGCTGCCGTCGTGTCGAAGTATTGGAAGACCTCGACCCGGGCATCGCGGATCGGGCGCCCCTCCAAATCGATCAGGCGACCCCGAATCGGCTCCTCATCGAGAAGATGCAAGACGATCGGCGTCTTTTCGTCCGGCACGTAGGTAGCATGCGCGAGTCCATAACCCGCCAGCGTGGCCCAGAGGTCGACTGTCGATTGGCGCTCCTTCAGCTCACCAACGTTGACGTTCCCCCCAAATTTGCCCTGTGAATCCGTGGCGAACGTTGCCAGCGGAATGATCGAATCGGGAGGCTGGCCAGTCGAGTACGGGCGGAACACACTTTTGTTCGAGTGCACGCTCGCGCCGACTGCCGGCTGGCCATTGGGCAAGAGCACGCGGCCGCGGAGCAAAACGACGCCGGGAGGAAGCGCTGGCGGCGCTCGTTTCAGCGTCGGCTCGGGCGCGGACGTCGGCAATGCCGGTGTCGTCGACGGCGAGACGGCAACCGGCGGTTTCGTCTCTTGGGCCGCTTCGACTTCAGCGACGGATTCCGAAGGCGATGCCGCGGATCGTTTTCCTTGCTGGGCGAAGCCGACGCCGCCGATCGCTGCCAGCGCGACAAGACTCGCGGCCACGATCCAGCGGCGGCCGACTTTGGGGGTGATCCGCACGCCGGACAGCACGTGCTCGAGCCGCCGCTTGAGCGATTCGCGACTGCTGACCGCCGCCAACGCGTGGACGGGCTTGCCTTGCGGAACGAGTTGCAACAGCGACTCGGCGTAATCGGTCGGCTCGCCACCGGCGGCGAGCACCCAATCGTCGCAGGCCTGCTCCCGCAGAAATGCGAGGCGTCGCCGGGCGATCCAGGCGAGTGGCTGCCACGGTAAAACGATGACCAGCAGCTCGGCCCACAGGGCCGACCACTGGTCGCGGCGGACCAGGTGGGCAAGCTCGTGCAAAAAGACGCTCCGCCACAGGACCTGCGATTGGCCGGCCGACTCGGGCAACAAAACGA
The DNA here is from genome assembly GCA_035623955.1 of Planctomycetaceae bacterium. Lineage (GTDB taxonomy): Bacteria > Planctomycetota > Planctomycetia > Planctomycetales > Planctomycetaceae > DASPSM01. Next base: position 1,204 of record DASPSM010000596.1, on the reverse strand, counting down.
TGGGCCGCCGTCCCCAGCACCAGATCATCGGACAACGGACCAGCGGCGAAACTCGCAAGAGGGGCGGCGTGCGCAGGCCCAGCGCGTCTGCCGCTTCGCGCAACGACGCCAACAGTTGCGGGTTCGATTCCTCCCTCGATCTTCGCGCCATTCGTCCTGCCGCGGCGAACGAGGTCGCCAGCCGGACTGTCAGCACGAGCGACGCAACCAGCCATGCGCTGGCGATCGCCAGGGGAAGCCATTCGCCCAGGCGAGTTGTCCAAGCCGGCACGGCCGGTTCGGGCTCGAGTTCAGCCGTTGTGGGCTCGGGTTCGATTTGGGGTGGGTCGAGCGTGGCGACGTTCGTGTCGACGTCGGGCGCCGGCGGGCGGCTCTCCTCGATTCCCGTCCCAGAACGATCGTTCGGAAATTCGTCCGCCTCGCGCGCCTGCAATTCTGACGATTGTGACGGGCGGGCCTCGGGAACAACGACGGGTGCGCTAGTCGCCGCGATTGCCGCCGGCTCGGTCAGAGGCGGGGCGGGCAAGACGCCCCATTCCATCTGGCGAACGGCGATCGTCAGCAGGGGGGAGATAATTGCCGCACACGTTGCCAGCACCAACAACAAATGCGCCCGGCCGGCGCGGCGTCGCCAGACGCGGGCGGCGACAAGCCCCGCTGCGAGCCACAACGTCGACTGCCACGCGAGCGTCCAGCCCATTCCGCCGGGCCAGCTTGACGCCGACAGGAGCGTACCCATCAGGCGGTCAATCATTGGAGAGCTCCTTCCGCCGCTTGTCGATCATCTTGCGCAGCTCGGCGAGGTCGTCCGCGCTGAGCTCTTCGTCGTCCAGCAGATGCTGGAACATGGCGATCGGGTCGCCGCCGCAAACGCGGTTGATGAATTCTCGCAGCGAGCTGCGCCCCGCCTCGGCGCGCGTGACGGCCGGGCGATAGATGTACGCGCGGCCTTCTTCCCGATGCGTGAGCCAGCCCGTTTTGTCCAGCTTCTGCATCACCGAAAGGATGGTGGTATAAGCCAGTTTGCGGCGGCTCAGCTTGGCGCGGACCTGGTTGACGCTCGCTTCGCCGAGCTGCCAAACGATCTCCATCACCGCCTTCTGCAAATCGCCCAGATCATCCAGTGATCCGCGGGACATCAAGACGCTCCCCCGATCAAAACTATTGGCTGAAGTACTACGGATGCTAGTAGTACACCGCCGCG
>DASPSM010000595.1:0-3400 GCA_035623955.1 Planctomycetaceae bacterium | reverse complement strand
GCGCGAGCCGGGCGAGCGGCCTATGAGTGGCTGGTCGCCGCGACGCGCGCCGCGCTCGAAGGCTCGGTCGATGCAATCGTGACCGCGCCACTCAACAAGGCCGCGCTGCGCCTCGCGGAGCTCGAGTATCCGGGGCACACGGAGATTCTGGCCGACTGCTGTGGCACTCCGAACCACGCGATGATGTTGTATGTCCCTCCTGGCGAGATTGTGCGTTCGCGCCACGGATTGGGAGTCGCCCATGTCACGCTGCACACATCCGTCGCCAGCGTGCCGGGTCTGCTCTCCGTCGAAGGCATCGCGGAGAAAATTCAGCTGGTGGATGATTTTTTGCGACGAATTGGCGTCGAGCGGCCGCGAATTGGCGTCTGCGCGCTCAACCCGCACGCAGGCGAAGGGGGGTTGTTTGGCGACGAAGAGGAACGGATCATTGCCCCGGCCGTGACCCGAGCGACACGCGATCAGATCACGGCAGAAGGCCCCGTGCCGGCCGACGCGCTCATCCGCCGCGCGATTGGCGGTGAATTCGACGGCGTCGTGGCGATGTACCATGATCAGGGGCACATTCCGATTAAGCTTGTCGCTCGGGACGCGGCCGTTAACATCACGCTGGGATTGCCGATCATCCGAACCAGTCCGAGCCACGGCACGGCCTTCGACATCGCCGGACAGGGCAAGGCCAGCGCACAAGGCATGATCGAGGCGATCCGAGTGGCAGTCGCTCTGTCACGAAGGCGTTGCCCGGTTTCCCAGGTTGACGAAGCTCCGCGTGCCAACTGATCAATCCACGCTTTACCTCGTCCGTCACGGTGCCACGGACGCGAATTTGCGACGGCCCTACGTCCTTCAAGGCCGGGGAATCGACCTGCCGCTGAATCCCATGGGTCAACAGCAGGCCGCACGCGTCGCCGGCTTGCTGAGCCAAAGACCTCTGTCGGCGGTCTATTCGAGCCCGATGCGTCGCGCGCTCGAGACGGCCCGAGCGATCGCGGCGCACTGCCGCGTCGAGGTTGTCGTGCGCGACGAACTAATTGAGTGCAACGTGGGCCGCTGGGAAGGGCTCAGCTGGGACGGCATTCGCGAAGAGTTCCCACAAGATTACGAGAACTTTCAGCGCGACCCCTCGCGGTTTCCCTACCTGGGGGGCGAAACCTACGCCGAGGTGGCACGGCGCGCCGTGCCTGTACTCGAGCAGCTGCTGGAAGAGCACCAAGGGGGGGAGTTCGTCGTCGTCGCGCACAACATCGTCAATCGCGTCTCGGTCGCCACATTCCTGGGTTTCGATCTGGCACGGGCGAAAGAGATTCATCAGGCCAATGGCGGAGTGAACGTCATCCGGCGTGAGGATGGCCGGACGCAGCTTCTGACGCTCAACTCGGCGTTTCACCTCGAGGGCGAGAGCGCGCAGTGACAGTCCGCGGCGTGGTCTACGATCTCGATGGAACGCTGGTCGACTCGGGCCTCGACTTTCCCGCGATCCGCCGCGAGATGGCGCTCCCCGACGGGGTTCCCATCCTCGAGGCGCTGGCTGAACTGCCCCAAGGGGAGCGATTGGAAGACTGCTTGCGGATCCTGGCCCGCCACGAACACGAGGCGGCCGAGCGGGCAACGATCATGCCCGGGGCGGCCGAACTCGTTGCGTCCCTTGCCGCCCGCCGGATCCCGCAGGCGATCTTCACGCGCAACAGCCGCCGTTGCTCGACGCGGATGCTCGAGCGTGTGGGGCTGGCGTTTTCGTGGGTGCTCTGTCGCGAGGATGGCCCTCCGAAACCCCATCCGGCCGGGCTCGTCAAATTGTGCGAAATCTGGCAGGCCGATCCCGCCGATGTGTTGTTTGTCGGGGATTATCTGCACGACATCAACGCGGGCCGAGCCGCCGGCGTCAGGACCGTGCTGTTCGCCCCCGGCAAACTCCCCCATTACGCCCCCCTTGCCGACTTCTGCATCTCGAGCTTCGCCGAGGCGGCAAGCCTGATCGACCGGCTGAATCTGCCCGCGTGAGCCGTCCGGGTGCCACCGAGACTTTGTAAAAACGGGATAGGCTGAAATCGGGGTGGTCAGTAGAATCCGCCCGCGGCGATTGGCGGAAGATTTGCCAAGTTGCGTCTGATCCCCTCCTTGCAGGCTTCACGTCTGCGAGATTTTGATCCTGAACTGACATTCCCTCCGCCCGTTTCGTCGCCGGCGTCGCTGCACGCAGGGCGTGCGCGCACGTCGCTCCAAGGAAGGATTTGGGCCCGTATGTCGCAACACCTGGCCTCTTGGCGACTGCGTCGACCGCGCTGGCTCGCGCTCGCTCTGGCAGCCGGCTGCCTGGTGGTTGGTCTGCGACTTCCCGCGCAAGATCAAGGTGTGGATCCCGGCATCGCGCCGAACACCGATACGCGGCGGGCTGCGATGCCCGGTCAAGCTCTCAATGACCACGACGCGACGGTCACTCGGACGGGACGCGCGGCGCTGCCCCGTCCCGATCTGCGGGTCGACCCGGACGATCCGCAAGTCGATCGCCTGCTCCAGCTGTGGTCGGAACATACCCAGCGGATCAAGTACCTCGCTGGGAAGCACCTGCGCGCCACACGCGACTACGCCTTTGGCGTCGAGACCCTCGCCGAAGGGAAGTTCTTTGTCGAGATGCCCGACAAGGGGCGCATCGACGTCAGCACCTGGACACAGCCCAATCCCAAGGCGGGAGACGTCAAGGAGTACACAGCGCCCGACGGCAAGAGCGTCAAATTGACGATCAAGACCGACGACAAGCGCGAAAAGTGGATCTGCGACGGCAAGATCGTCCGCGTGATTGATGACAATCGCAAGACGGTCGAAGAGGTTCCCATCCCGCCAGACCAGCAGGGGGCCCACATGATCGACGGGCCCCTGCCGTTTCTGCTCGGCATGCCGCCTGAGAAAGCCAAGGCGCGATATCGCTTTCGTATCGCGGGCCGAGTCCCGCCCGATCGCATTTGGATCGAAGTCAAACCCCGGCTCCCGATGGACGCAGCCGAGTGGGTGCGGGCCAACGTCCTGCTGAATCTCAGGACGTATTTGCCCGAACGCGTCAGCCTGTTCAACCCGGCGGGAACGACGGAAACCGTCTATCTGTTCAAAGAGATCGACCTGAACGAGCCGGGCATGCTGCAAAAGCTGTTCACGGGCGATCCGTTCAAGCCCAACACGTGGCGCTACCATCGTGAAGTGCATGCGACAACGACCCCCGACGGGAAGGACTTCGGGCCAGGAAGCCTGAGAATGCCGTTGGTTATCGGTGCCTCCAGCAATGACGCGTTGCGGATTCAGAAGCAGCTCAAGGCCCGAGGCTTCGACGTGGAATTCAAGAAGGGCCACCGAGCCCCGACGGTGGACCAGGCCTACCACATTGAATCTCAGCAGCCGGAGGCGAATA
>DASPSM010000573.1:0-6076 GCA_035623955.1 Planctomycetaceae bacterium | reverse complement strand
GTCCGATTGCTTTGATCCTGGGAAACGAGGCCGTCGGGATTCGGCCGGAGTTTCTGGCACTGTGCGACGAACAGGTCGCGATCCGACAGTGCGGCCAGGTCGGTTCGCTGAACGCCGCCGTCGCGGCCGGCATCTTGTTTTACGAGGTTTCACGACAGCGAGCCGTGGTGTCATGACAAAACCTCCGCCCGACTTCTCACGCGTGTTTTACTTCATGTTCGCGCTGGCCGTAGTTTCTTTCGCGATCTTTCTCGGACGGCATTTTGCACCTTGGATGATGATCGCGGGAATCGGCGTCGCGGCGTTTCTGGCGTTTCTCATTTCGTTCCTGTACGTCCGTGAAAAATTATCCGCTGGTAATCGCATGGCGCGACTGATCAGCGCCGGCGATTTTGCCGGGGCCATCCGCGTCGGCGAGGACGCGCTTCGCAACAAGCGGGATTACGTGACGGTCTTCAATCTTGCGTCGGCTTACGCGCAGCACGGACAACGCCAAAAAGCGGCCGAGCTTCTGCCGGAATTAGAAGCCAACGTTTTTGGCCAGAAGTTCACTTCGCCCGAAACGCAGCAGCAGATGCTCGACCGATTGAGGGCGGCCATCAACCCGCCACCTGACGTGGGTTCCTGACATGCCTTCCCTACGAAAAGCGACGAGCCTGCCGTGGCCGTGCATCTAAGAAATCCGCACAGCATTCTGGCGACGTTCCAGCGACGCCCTGAAGCGGTGATCGACGTGCGGTTGCCGGCTGGTCCGCCCTCTGATGCGTGGCGGGAAATCGAGCAACTCGCGAAAACCCATCGCGTCCCGGTCGTTCGCGGCTCGACGCATGGCGAGCGCGTGGCTCGGCGCGGCCAGCGCGAGATTGCGGGAGGGCGCGGCGGAGTCGCGGAAGCCACCGTGAAGGAATGCCCAGACGTTCCCCCGGAAGTGCTGTTCGGGAGCGAGGACGAAAACAAATCATCGCCCCGGCTCTGGCTGGCCCTCGATCAGATTCAGGATCCGCACAACGTCGGCGCGATCTTCCGGACGGCCGCCTTCTTCGGAGTCGCCGGCATTCTGCTCACGCGCGATCGATCGGCACCGCTCAACGGGACGGTCTACGACGTCGCCTCCGGAGCGCTCGAGGTCGTCCCGTTTTCGCACCCCGCCAATCTCATCCACGGGATTGAAACTGCGAAGGCCGCCGGGCTCTGGGTCCTCGGTGCCACGGAACACGCAGGCCGCGACGTAGTCGAGATCGATCGCGATCGTTCGTGGCTCCTGGTTTTGGGCAATGAGGAGCGAGGCTTGCGCCGCTTGACGCTCGACAAGTGTGACGAAACGTGCCGCCTGACTGCGCGGAGTGAAATTGGTTCTTTGAACGTGTCGGTTGCGGCCGGCATCCTGATCGCGTTGTTGACCCCCGGAGGCGGATCAGCCCGCTGATCTGCCGGCATAGCCGCTCGAATCGGCACAGACGGAACATTGGAAGCGTGCTCCAGCTTGCGGCCAGTCCATGTGGCTGCACGCAACGTTGGGAACGGCTCACGGGCGTTAACCCTCGACAGGCATGGCTTGCGCGACGCAAGCCCCTTCGGCCGCAGCGATCAAGCTCGATTGGAGGGCCGGTGAGCGCATCCTACGACCGTTGCCGTCATCCAACCGCAGAGGGTTGATTCGCCCACCTGTTTGACCCCCGGTTGACCGCCGCAAACCATGGCATAGCCTTCCCTTCGGATTCTCCGCGGATTGTCCCAGCATGGCTGTTAAGGGAAAACTGACTCCGGCCGAGTTTCTGGCCGCGCTTAAGGGGCGCAAACCCCCCGAAAAGCGTGCTGCGCCGAAGCCTTCGGACGACGTCGACGATCTCGATTTGTCCGACCTGCAACAAAAGGGCGGGGGGGCCGAGGACGCGCGCGAAGACATCGACGACGACGCCGTGCACGACGCCTGCTCCTCGGGCGATTACCAGGCGGGCAGCCGATACGTCGGGCACTACGTCAAACGCAACTCCCGCCTCTCCGAGCTGTTCGACCGCGTCAACAATCTGCTGGGGAGCACCAACCAGCAGGATCCGCAGCAGCCCTTCCGGCCCAAGTGCCCCGAGACCCTCGATCAGACGGGCTTGACCTTCGAGGAGATCGAGCGGCTGATTCTGAAATTTCTGCTGGCCAAAGGATCGGCCCGCGGACGCGCCATCGCCAACCAGGTGCGGCTTCCGTTTCAGATCACCGATCCCATTCTGAAACAGCTCAAACAGGAACAGCTCCTGGCCTTCAAGGGCGCCGCGGAAATGGGCGACTACGACTTCGCCATTACCGAGAATGGCCGAGAGCGGGCCCGGCGTTATTCGGAAGAGTGCACGTACTTTGGCGCCGCCCCCGTCACGCTGCCCGATTACCTGCACGCGATGGCGGCCCAGAGCATCGCCAAGCAGCAGGCGACCGAGGAAGACCTCAAGCGCGCCTTCACCGATCTGGTCATCTCGCCGAGAATGCTCGACCGCCTGGGGCCCGCGATCAATTCGGGCCGCGGCATGTTCCTGTTCGGCGCTCCCGGCAACGGAAAAACGAGCATCGCCGAACGCGTGTCGCGGTCGTTCGGCACGACGATCTGGATTCCGCGAACGCTGGGGATCGACGGCGACATCATCCGTCTGTATGACCCCGGCATCCACGACGCCATCGACACCGATACGAGCGACGGGATTCTCAACCTGACGGGCATCGACCGCCGCTGGGTGCAGATCGTGCGCCCGACGGTCGCGGCCGGCGGCGAGCTGACGATGTCCGAGCTCGAAGTGATGCAGAATCCGCAGACCAAGATCTGCGAAGCCCCGCTGCAGCTCAAAAGCAACTGCGGCGTGTTGATTATCGACGACTTCGGCCGCCAGACGATGCCCGTCGAAACGTTGCTCAACCGCTGGATCGTCCCGCTCGAAAAGCGGTTTGACTTCCTGAACATCCCCAGCGGCAAAAAGATCCAGGTTCCCTTCGACCAGCTGATCATCTTCTCCACTAATCTCGAGCCGAAAGACCTGGTCGACGGCGCGTTCCTGCGGCGAATCCCCTACAAGATCGAGGTCAACGACCCGACGGAGGAACAGTTCCGCGAGCTGTGCCAGCTGATGGCGCCCACGCTGGGTTTCGAGTATGACGCCGCGGCAATCGATTACCTGATCGAAAAGCACTACAAGCAAGCCGGTCGCCCGTTCCGAGCCTGCCAGCCGCGCGACCTGATGCAGCAGGTCAAGAACTTCTGCAGTTTCAAACAGACCGCGAAAAAACTGACTGCGGAGGCGTTCGACGTCGCGATCGAGAACTACTTCTCGATCATGTAGCGGGTCGCATTTTGCGCCAGCCGCGTCGCGGTCCGCGCTAGGCGCCGTTTAGAATGGGCCTGCCGAATTCTCGGAGAGCCTGACCTCGAACGCCGACGGAGATTTCCAGAACGTGGAGCCGCACCCGCTTCGATTCCTCCGCAACCTGGGCCGTAGCGGCGAGATTGCCGCGGTGTTCGTCAAGTACGGCTTCGGCGACGTCGTGGACCGGATCCGGATGCAGCGCTATGTGCGCTGGGGCCGGCGAGTGATCTTGAGGCAGCGCAACGTCCCCGAAAGCCACGAGACTCGGGCGCGGCGCTTCCGCCGGGCGCTCGAAGATTTGGGGGCGACCTTCGTCAAGTTCGGCCAGGTGCTCAGCACTCGAGCCGACCTGATTCCCGCGGATGTGATCGCGGAACTGGCCCGCCTGCAGGAGAATGTCCGCCCCTTTCCCGGCGAACAGGCCCTGGAGATGGTCGAGCGGGAGCTCGGTCGTCCTGCGAGCGAACTGTTCGCCGTGTTCGACCCCAAGCCGGTCGCATCGGCCTCGCTCTCACAGGTTCACAAAGCGATCGGCCACGACGGCCGCAAGCTGGCCGTCAAGATCCGCAGGCCCAACGTGCCGCGCGAAGTCGAGCGCGACCTGTCGCTGATGACCGAACTGGCGATTCTCATTCAGAATCACATCCCCGAAGCCGGCGTATTCGATCCGATCGGTTTGGTGAATCAATTCGCACGCACGATCCGTCGTGAAATGAATTTCGCCCGCGAGGGGCGGACCATCGAGGACTTTGCGAAGTTCTTCCGCAACGACGCCACGCTGTTCGTGCCGCGGGTCCATTGGGAATTCACCAGCGAGGCCGTCTTGACGATGGATTTCGTCGAGGGCTGCCGCATCGATGACCATGCCGCCCTCGCCGCCCTCGGAATTCAGCCGGCCTACCTGGCGGCCAACGGCGCACGCATCTTTATGAAGATGGCCTTCGAGATCGGCGTGTTTCACAGCGATCCGCATCCCGGCAATATCCGCATCCTTCCCGACGGAACGTTCTGTTTGCTCGACTTCGGCATGGTCGGCGTGCTCGAGGACAACCAGCGCGAGCGTCTGGTCGATCTGTTCGTCGCGGTGACGCATCACGACGTCGCGTCCGCCGTGCATTCGGTGCTGCAGCTCGGACATGCCTTTCGTCCTGTCGATATGCCCATGCTGCGCGCCGACGTCCGGGACTTCATTGAGAACTATTACGGAGTGCCCCTCGAGCAGCTCCACGTGGGGCGGATGCTCAGCGACTTTGCGGGCGTGATGCTCAACCACGGGATTCGCTGTCCGGCCGATCTGATGCTTTTGATTCGCTGCCTCGTGACGCTCGAAGGCGTGGGCCGGGATCTCGATCCTTCCTTTAACCTCGCGGCCCACCTGGCACCGTTCGTCGAGCGGCTGCTGTCAGAACGCTACAGTCCCCGGCACGTTCTGGATCAGTTCATCGACGAGTCCCGCAGCTTCGTCCAGCTGGCCCGAGACGTGCCCCGGTATGTCGGCCGCTCATTAGAGAAGCTCAGCAAAGACGAGCTTAAGGTGCAGTTCGAGCACACGGGCCTGGACCGCCTGATGGCCGAGCTGGACCGCTCGAGCAACCGGGTGGTGATCGGACTTGTCGTTTCCGCGCTGATTCTCTCGTCAGCGCTCGTGCTGCGCTCGGGCACACAATCGGTCTGGTTCACGGTGCCGCTGTTTGTCCTCTCGAGCCTGCTCGGAATTTGGCTGATTTACGGGGTTTTCCGCAGCGGCCGGTTGTGACGAGCTGGCCTGGCCGGGGACGGACCGTTCTGTGCTCGCCTTCTCCGCGCCCGCGCGCCAGACTGCGGGTTTTTTTGCAGTTCGATGGCGCCTACGTCGTCGCAGTTTCGCCTCATACCCGACGGATCCGTTGCGTTTCGGCAGCGCTGTGACCAGAGCGACGTGCGCCGCGCGAATCGTCGTAATTGCGTTTTTGCGAACCGCTAACTACGACGTATGTTTGAATAACATAGGTAGAAAAAATATCCATCCCGTGCTCCAAGTAACTTGCGGAGGCAGCTCGCCGGAGGTAAGCCATGAAATGGTTGATTCGGTTTTTCGTGGACGACAGCGCTGCAACCGCGGTCGAGTACGCGGTGATGTTGTCTTTGATATTGATGGCGGTTTTCGCCACGGTCGCGGCACTCGGGCAGAATCTCTCGAGTAAGTACACCAATATCGAAGCCCAGATCACTGCCCACGGCGGCTGACATTTCGCGACGCAGGCGCTGACGACTGCAATCCTTAGCGCTTCCGCGCGATTTATTGGCCCCGAAGCTCGATGACTGTTCGTTGTTACATCGCCCTGGGAGGAAACGTCGGCGACGTCGAGGAGAAATTTCGAGCGGCCCTGGCTGGCCTGGCGGCGATCCCCGCGATCGACGTCTTCGAGATGAGCCCGGTCTTTCGCACCCAACCCGTCGGACAATGGGCGGGTGGCGACTTCTTAAACGCGGCGACGCGTCTCGATACGACGCTGGAACCGCTGGCGCTCCTCGACGTGCTGCAGCAGCTGGAACGCGCGACGGGCCCGCGCAAAGGTCCGCGCTGGGGACCGCGCCCCCTCGATCTCGATTTGATCCTCTACGGCGACCGCACGATCGACGACCCCCGACTGCAGGTTCCCCATCCTGCCTCTTGGTATCGTCGGTTCGTGCTCGATCCGCTGGCTGCGATCGCGGGCGACGTCCGTCATCCGGCTAAGGGCCGAACGATC
>DASPSM010000567.1:0-5865 GCA_035623955.1 Planctomycetaceae bacterium | reverse complement strand
CGGCGCTGATCGCCTCGATCGGTTTGATCGCCCGGCCGGAGAACCAAAAGCCGCCGATAAGTCCCGCAGAGAGTACCGCTGCACTAATCCCCGCTAACAGCCAGCCGCAGTCGTGCAGCGCGGCGACGTCGGACTCGATCGACCGACCAACCAGAAGATAATCCCAGCGCCTCTGGTAAATGATCTCGCGTAAGTTACCACGCTGACGAACCATTCGCAGCGGAGGCGCGTGCAGATCGGGATGCAATTCGGGCAACGGAACATCGCTTGCCGAGGGTGATTTGAGCAACACGTGCCCGTCGCCCCAAAAAACTACGAAATAGGCAGTCGTCCCGAGTTCGTCCTCGAAAAACTTGGGAAAATCTTCATTTAGCTCCAGCGGGCGTGGTCGGCGCATAGACCCTGATGGCGGGCCAGCGGGCGGCTCGCCCGGCGGAGCAAGCACCGGCTTTTCGGCGGGCGTCGCGGCTGTGACGGTCGCCGCAGACTTGCTATCGGGCGGCGACTTCGCGGGTGTCGTCTTGCTGCCCGCGCCCTTTTTCCCTGAATTCCTTGCAGCCAGGGCCTCCCGCGAACCGGCATTGGAGTCGGGTCGCTGTCCATCGAATGAGCGGAAGGGACGTCGCGGCTTAAGGCCGGCTGACACCAGGTCGGCCATGCGGTCAAGTCCGGCGTCGATGTGCTGGTAGGTTGTCACCCGCATCAGGTAGAACACCACCCAGCCGAAAACGATGAGCACCGTGGCCAGGATGGCCGCGTGCCACATTTGCAATGTCCAGCGGATCGAGCGGAACATGGGTGCGCTCCAGCCCCTTCCAATCCGTAACAGACGGATATTGTACGGATCAAATCCGGACGAGATACCCGTGTCCCCGCCGCGTGGTGATGAAATCGCGGCCCAACTTTTTGCGAACGTTCGAGACGTGAACTTCGACGAGGTTCGACAAGCTATCGTCGTCCTCGCCGTATAGATGTTCGTAAATCATCGTCCGTGTGACCAGCCTGCCCGCATGCAGGGCCAGAAGCTCAACTAAAGCATACTCCCGGGCGGTCAATTCGACCTCGATTCCGTTGCGGGTCACCGATCGGGAACGGGTGTCGATTACGATCCCTTTGACGTCGATCACCGGGTGCGACTTGCCGGCTGCCCGACGGATTAAGGCCCGTAACCGGGCCCGCAACTCGCTCAGCTCGAACGGTTTAACGAGGTAATCGTCCGCGCCGGAATCGAGTCCCCGCACCCGGTCGTTGACGCGATCCTTGGCGGTCAGAATCAGGACGGGAACGGTCTTCGAGCGACGCAAGCGCTCCAGAAGCGTCCAGCCATCGATCTTCGGCAGCATGATGTCGAGCACGATGGCGTCGTAATCCCAGCTCGTCGCCTTGAACAACCCTTCGTCGCCGTCTTCGGCCGTATCGACCGCGTAGCCCTCTTCCCGCAACGTGCAGGCAATGACGAACAACAGGTCCGGGTCATCTTCGACGACCAGAATTCTCATGACGCGACCGATCTCCGCAAGCTCGCCCGCAGTCTCGCTGGAAAGCAAAGACGGCGCTCGCATGCTTGCTGCGTTCATCGTTACAAGTACGGCAGCCCGGTCGCAAGGGGAAAGCGGCCGGGCTGCGCGAATGATCGGTCCGTCAACGACGCTTCGAAGCAATGTCAGCGGCGTGCCGCGAACAAAGCCGCCTTCACGTCTCCTGACGTCGTCGACGTCCCGATCTTAGGTCCGGTATTTCTTGGCAAGGCCGGCGGCCCCGACTCTGCCTGGGAGACTCCTGCCGATTTGTTGACTGATGCGTTCGTCGGCGCAGTCTTGGAGACCGCGGGTTGCGTCGGCCCCGCCGGCTTGGCCGGCGCGGCGGGCGAGGCAGCCGTTGCGGGCGCAGCGGCCGGCTTAACCTCCGCCTTGGGAGTCGCGGCCGGGGCCGGCTTCGGTTGGGCCGCTCCCGGTTTGGGCTCCTCTTTCTTGGGCGCGCCGCCACCAGCCTTTCCCTTGTGGCGCCGACCGCCCGGTCGCTCCGCGCGGAGCGCCGTGATCCGTTGCTTGAGGAAGCTCTTCATCTCATCCTTGGTCACCGACTCGGCGTCGGGTTTGGCGAATCGCTTCCACATGAAGCTGGTGAACTCTTCCTTCGTCAGCTTGCCGTCTTTGTTGACGTCGGCCGCGGCAAAGAGAGCGTCGATTCGAGCGTTCGCGCGACGCATCGCCAATCGAGCGAAGCCTGCTCGGCCCGCGTGATGCGAGCCGCGGGGCCCCCACTGTCCCCTGCCGTGGAAGGCGAAACGCCGACCGCCGCCAAAGTGATGCCGACCGAGTCCGGCTCGGAAGTGCCGAGACCGGCCAAAGCCGTGACGCGCAAAACCACGGTGCGCAAACCCGCGGTGGGCCGATCGGTGGCCAAATCCGTCCCGGGCGAACGCGTGAGGGGCAAAACGATGATGGCCTCGCATGGAGTGTCTCGCGAAACTCCAGCCCCGACCGCGTCCGTGAGACCAGGCGCGATGCCGATGTCCGCCGTGGTGACGATGGCTGACCCAGCCGCGCGCGCCCCGACCGTGCCCAGCCCAGCCGCGAGACGTTCTGCCGCGCCCCGCCCATCCCCGCTGATGATGCCCGCGAAAGTGCGAGAAACGAGCGAATTGAAAGCGCCGTCCTCCCGCAATGCGTTCATCTCGGCCCCAGCCGGCGCGCGGCCCCCAGGGTGCGTGACCAAAGCGTGCGCCTCGTGACTGACCCCAGGCAAATGCCGGTCCGGCGCCCGGGCCGCTCTCGCTCCAGGAGCTGCTGTGCGAGCCAGAGCTGGAGGAGCTACTCCAACCCCCGGCACCGCCGCCACCGGAACGTGGTCCGCCACGGTGCACCGGTCCGCGTCCGCCGGGACCCCATCCTTCCGGTCCGCGAGGTCCGGGGCCTGGCTGCCAGGCAACCGCCCGATCCGGACCCCGATCGTCGCGCTGGGCGTACTCGTCGCGCCCTCGCCAATCGAAGTCGCGTGCCGGCCGCTCATCTGCCGCGTAGCGCCAATCGGGTTGGCCGCGATCTTCGCGAGCGTCGAACCGGCGACGATCTCTCGTCTGTTGCTGGTCCGCGCCGTCGTCAGTCCAGCTCACGCTGCGATCTTCAAATCTCTCGTCCTCGCGCCGACCGTAATCGTCCCTGCGCCCGCCAGGGCGAGCCGGCCGACCGGCGGGGCCGGGCATCCTGCCGCGATCGCGAGTCGCTCGACGGTCTTCCGAGCGCGGATCGCTGCGATCCCCGTCGTCGTTTGCCGCCAGAGGGACTTCGTCAGCTCGAAGTTCACTGGCTTGAACTTGGTTCACCGGATTGACTCGCCACTCTCGTTGAGTGACGAATTGCACCACCGCTGCGGTCGCAATCCCTCCAAAAAACATCAACGCGTTATTGCGCATCGACACTTCCTCGACACTCCGAATGCAGGCCGATTCTCCGAATCGACGCGGTCACCGATCTTGAAACCAGTCCCGCACCCGCGCCCTATGGACGTTTCTCGTCCGCGGTTGAGGGCTAAAATAAGGGACGCAACCTTAACTGAAGATGAACCGGCGCAACGCTTTTTGCCCAATCGGAGGAGTTTGATCGCTTGGCTTAAGGACCGATAAAAAGGCCGCTTTGATCCAGCCATGCCCACGAGACGTTTTGGACAGGCGCGGCAGCTTCTCCGCGCACTGGGGCAGCTGGAGCGGTTTCGGGAATGAACGCGGTACAGCGGGGTTTTCGAGGGGAGCGTTTGCCCGAGGCTTGATTTTTGGAGGGCGAAAGGCCAGCCTCGGGGCCATCACAGTGGCCGTCTGCAGGAACCCCGCACTTCTATAATGGATTACTGAACAGGCCTTTCGTTTCGGGCCGAATCAACAGATTAAGGTTGTGACATGAACAAGAGGGGGCAGTCACGGACCGGATATCTCCTGCGGGGTCGGACCACCGGCCAGTTCGCGAGCCGGGTGGCGGCTCCGCTCTGCCTGATGCTGGCACTCGCGTCGCCGGCGTGGGCCGTCGTTCCCGAGGTGCAGGACGGGGCCGGCTTTTTCAAGCCGGAAACGATTGCCAAGGTCAACGACGTGCTGGCAAACATCGGCAAAAACCACCACAAGGACCTGTTGATCGAGACTTATGCCACGGTGCCGGCTGACAAAGTCGAGGCCGTCAAAGCGATGGACAAAGAGGCCCGGGCGAAATTCTTTCAGGAATGGGCCAACAGCCGGGCCCACAGGCGGCGCGTCGAAGGTATTTATGTGCTGATCACCAAGGATCCCGGACACATCCAAGTCGACGTCGGGCGCCAGACCGGAAAAGAGGCGTTTCCTCTCAAAAATCGTGACCATTTGCGCGACATCCTTGTCGACGCTTTCGAGAAGAAGGAGTATGACCGAGGCCTGCTCGAAGCCGCGCAATATGTCGAGAAGACGCTCGACGAGAATATGACACACATCCCGACCCGTCGCGGCTTGAAATGATTGCCGCGGCGAGGAGAGTTTGCGGCACAGATTCGACAGACTGGTCACAAACGCGCTCGGGAAATCCGAGCGAGAGTGGATTGCAATGACTCAAAAGCTACGACTGCAAATCGGTTGCCAGCGACAAAAGAACGCACGGGTCAATCTCTCGCGGTGGGTCGGACTTCCGCTCGCGCTCTGCGTGGTGATGGCCGCCCGCACGTGGGCCGTCGTCCCGGAAGTTAAAGACGGTGGAGCGTTCTTCACCCCCGATGCTCTCACCAAGGCCAATCGGGAACTCAACGAGATCCAGAAAAAATATCGCAAGGACCTGTTGATCGAGACCTTGGCAACGCTCCCCGCCGACAAGCTGGACGAGTTCAACAAGCTCGACAAGGAGGGCAAGAATAAGTTCTTTGGAGCCTTGGCCAACGAGCGGGCAAAAGCCGCGCGCGTCGAAGGCATTTATGTCCTGATCACAAAGTCGCCCGGGCACGTTCAGGTTGAGGTAGGGCGCAACGAGCGCAAACGGGCCCTCCGCGTTCCGGAGGATCGCGATCGGCTGCGCGACATCATCGTCCAAAACTTCAAACAGAAAGAATACGACCGCGGCCTGCTCGAAGCCGTTCAATTTGTCGATCAAAAGCTCGGCGAGAACCTCGGGATCGCGACGCAACAAGCGAGCGAGCCATTGCCAAAAATCATCGAACGCGGCGTCAACAAAATCGAACAGGGCGCCAACAATGTTGGAGCCGCCAATCAGGGAGCCTCAGGCATGTCGTGGATCGTACTCCTCATCGTCATTGTGATCGCGTTCTGGGTCCTGCGGGCGATCTTCCGCGGGATCTTCCACATGCTGGGGGGCGGTGGACCGCGTCGTTACGGACCGGGGCCTGGCCCCGGCTATGGCGGTCCAGGTGGCCCCGGCTACGGACCCGGTTATGGACCGGGTTACGGGGGGGGCGGAGGGGGCGGCTTCATGAGCGGCATGCTCGGCGGCCTGTTCGGGGCTGCTGCCGGCAACTGGCTCTATGACTCGTTCGGCCGCGGCGGCGGTTTCGGAGGCGGCATGGGCGGCAGTTACGCCGGCCGTTCGTACGGCGGCGAAAGCGGTCCGCCCCCGTCGGACGCCGATCAAGATTACTCCGGCAGCGGAGGCGACTTCGGCGGAGACGACGGCGGAGGCGGAGGTGGCGATTTCGGCGGCGACGATGGTGGTGGAGGAGGTGATTTCGGCGGCGGAGGCGGAGACTTCGGCGGAGGCGGCGACTTCGGTGGCGGCGGAGATTTTGGCGGCGGCGGGGGCGACTTCGGAGGGGGTGGCGGGGACTTTTGACGCCTCGCCTTAGCGCTTAACGACCGACCTTCCCCGGTCCCCACACCGCCTTGCCCGGCTTCGCGCCCGT
>DASPSM010000537.1:0-5871 GCA_035623955.1 Planctomycetaceae bacterium | reverse complement strand
GGTATGACTCGCACCTGAACGCATGGGCTCCCTCCTTGGGCTTCTGGTTCGTTGGCACAAACCAGTCTCGGGAGGAGCCTTGCGTTCTCCAAGATCAATCACCCGAACTTGGCACTACTGTCATTCGTGCTTCGTCATTCGAGCTTTCTAAACTATGCCGCCTTCGCGCGCGTCGGCCGCAACGGGAAACCGGCCAGTTCTCCCAGGACCGTGATCGGCGCCTTCTCGGGGCAGACCAAGCTCTCGTGCTTGACGATCACCGTCTGCTCGAGCGCGTATTGACCGCTGATGCAGGCGTGGCTCGTGGTGTCCGTAAAGACGATCCACGATGACCCGGGCGGAAATTCCCAGCGGTCCTTCTTGCACAGCCGCTGAAACTCGGCGTTCTCTTTGAGGAAGTGGTGGAACCGCAGCATGAAGCGGTCGTAGGGCGGGCGGTTGACGATCGGCCAGCCCGTCGATGCCAGTGCCGCCAGGGCGCCGCCGCGCAGCCGATCGATCATTCCGGGGCGCTCCGGCAGACCGACCTCGCGGGCGTAGCGGCGGGCCAGCGCCTCGAACGGATCGCTCGTGACCCACACGCGGGGCCGATCGGGATTGATGTTCACGAACACGCGGAGCAGCCGGTCGCCATTCGACGGCCGCGACGGAAAGTTGTCGACGTGAATCAAATCGTTGCGCGAGCGCTGCGAGACGTCGCGCCCCTGCTCCTCGAGCGGCCGATAGCTGGCAAAATCGATTTTCCACGACTGGGCGTATGACGGAAAGAAAGCGGTCAGGAACGAGACCGCGTTGTACGAAAAAGCCTTCATCACCGCATGCACGCGGCTCCGCTGGGCTTCGTCGCGCTGATCGATACCGGTGAGCCGATCCTGCGCGGGGCGATAGCTGACGTTTTTGTGGAGCGTCCCCGCCGTCTGCTTCTGGCCGAGCAGGAATTTTTGATCGGCCAGCGGGAACTCGAACGGGATGCGGGGAAAATAAAGGATGTCGCCGCACTCCAGAGCGCGGCACTGCAAGCCGCTGGCGGCAGCGCCAGGCTTATAGTTCTCAAGCGTGATCCGCGCCATTTTTGTCTCCGCAATTGGGGCGGTTTAAGAGGGCGGGGATCTTTGCATGTTTATTGATCCGGGGCTAGGCGAATTTGCCCCACGCCATAAACTGTCCGCCGCACGGCCCCGCGCATCGCGATTCAATCGGGCGGCTCCAGGTGGCGAGACTTGCCATACTTCGATTCTGCCACCTCGCGTTGCCAGGCAATGAATTCGATCTCGTTGAATGCGTATCGTTCCCGAAACGATATCGTTTCGTTCGACATCAGCTCCGTATAGGTCTGCATCAATGTTAAGGCAGGGACGAATGCGGATTGCTGAAGATAACGTTGAATCGCATCGCGCAGAATCTCGTATTGGTTGTTCTCTTTAACACCGCCAAATTTCAGCGTAAGGCGCTCACGATGGAGCCAGACCGGATCTTCGGCCAGGTCGGAAGGGCAAGTGGATTGCCGCCCAAGCCATGTGGCGATCTGAGTCGGACGAATGCCAAAAGAAGGAGGTGAAATGATGGCTTGAATGGCCGACTTAATCGCGGCCTGATGCCGTCCGACGCGACGATACTGCGCCGAAAGCAAGGATTGAGCTTCGGTGTATTCCGGCAGAACCGAAACGGCGGTCTCCAGGCAGCCGATTGCAGCCTCTGCATTTTGCGACTTCAAATGGCTGCGCGCGGCGTCGAGACAGGCGGCCGGCGATAGCGGATCGTCATGAAAACTAGGCGTTCCGATAATCGCGTCGTCGTCAGAGTCCTCCTCCGTGCGCTTCGCGGCTGCAAGAAACCGGTCCAACGACGAGAAGTGCGGTCGGAGCGACCCTTCGTCGTGAAACGTTTCAACAACAATCGGCTCCTGGTCCTCGCGTCCGATTGGCCAATAGAGACCGAAACAATCGCCATTTCCAAGCTCGTGTTCTGCAATGCGGCAAAAGCCCAAGGCGGGATAGGGACCTCCCCGGGATTCGACGTCGAGCGTGACCGACTTGTACGCCGCGGGCAGTTTCATGAACGCTATAGCGTTTTGAGCGGGCCCACCGCGGCCGTCGAGAGCTGGCCGAGCGGGTATTTCTTGAGGACCGCGCTCACGTCGTCGGTCGTGATCGCGCGGTAGCTGTCGAGATCGTCCTGCACCGAGCGGTACTCGTTGCGGTAGACCCAGTTGGAACCCAATGACGACAGGCGGCCCATTGGCCGCTCGCTGCGGAGCACAATTCGCGAGGCGGCTTTGTTGCGGGCCTGCTCCAGCTCCTCTTCGGTCACGCCGCGGGAGTTGACGTCGGCGTAGATGTCGCGAACGCGTTTCAGGTTGTCGTGGGCCGACTCGGGTGTCGAGCAGAGATAGGTGAGGTACGCCCCGGTGCCGTCGTATTCGTTGTAGGAGAGGTCGGCCGACTCGGCGAGCCCCGTGTCGACAAGTTCCCAATAAAGTCGGCTTCCCGAGTCGTCGCCGACGACGACCGACATCAGCTCGGCCGCCATTCGCAGCGGGCTGATGGCCGAGGGAGCCGGAGCCATCTGCATCACATGCTGCTGGGTGAAGGCCTCCTTGGTGGTAATCGACGTGCCACCCTTGGCCGCGGCCTCGCCGGTTGCCCGCGGCGTGCTGCCAGCCTCCCATTTGCCGCACCACTGATTGGCCAGGCGCAGCACGTCGTTCCAATCGGTGTTGCCGGCGACTGCGACGGTGATGTTTCCCGCGCGGTAGTGCTCGCGGTGGTAGTTGGCCATCTGGTCGCGGGTCAGGTGCGAAATACTGTCGGTCGAACCGAGGATGCTCTGCCCGAGCGGGTGCCCGTCGAAGTGCGTCTTCATCGCGCTCTCGTAGGCGATGAACGAGGGCTGATCCTCGTACATGCCGATCTCCTCGAGGATCACCTTCCGCTCGACCTCGAAATCGCTGTTGCGCAGCGACGGCCGGATCAGTCCGGCCAGGACCTCAAACGCGTCGGCCAGATATTCGGGCAGCACGGCCGCGTAATAAAGCGTCACCTCCTCGCTCGTCGAGGCGTTGTAGCGGGCCCCCAGCTCGTCGAAGATGCGGTTGACGTCGTCGGCCGAGTGCTTTTCGTTCCCCTTGAAAGCCATGTGCTCGAGAAAGTGGCTGACGCCGTTGACCTCCATCGACTCGTCGCGGGCGCCGGTGCGGACGAAGAACCCAGCCGCCACCGATTGGACGTGCGGATTGAGCTCGGCGATCACAGCCAGGCCGTTATCGAGCTTGGCCTCATGAAACTTCACGCGGTTCCTCCAAAGCCTGCGGGCCGATGGTCAGAATCGTGAAATCCTCCGCGGGATGCTCGTGCACGCAATCGAGCACATCTGTGACGGTGAGCGCGTCGATCTTGTCACGGACTTCGGCCAGCGTCGTCACGCGACCCAAGTGGTACCAGTCGCGGGCGATCGAGGACGAGCGCGCGACGGTCGATTCCTGCTGCATGACGAGTGCGCTCTTGGCTCGCGCCTTGCAGCGAGTCAGCTCGTCTTCGCCGATCCCTTTGCCCAGCTTCTTAAGCTCACTGATCGTGACGTCGAGCGTTTCCTGGGCGCGTTCGGCTGTCGTGCCCGCATAGCACAGGACTCGAGCTTCGTCGCGGAGGCTGGCAAGGCTCGCATGCACCGAGTAACACAGGCCGCGCCGCTCGCGCACCTCGGTGAAGAGTCGCGAACTCATCCCTCCGCTGAGCACGCTGACGGCCGCCCACGCCGCGTAGTACTCGGGATCCCGATAGGGAATCGAATCATAGGCGATGCCGATGTGAGTCTGCGTCGAGTCGTGCTGAATGTGATCGCGCGGCGGGCCGCCAGCAGAAGTTTCAAATGTCGGCGCGGGCCGCCGGCTCCAAGTGCCGAACAGATTGCCCACGAGGTCCGTGATCTCGTCGACCTCGACGTTGCCGGCGATTCCGAAGATCGATTCCTCCGGCCGGAAACACTTCTGGTAGTGGGCCGCAACCGACTGGGGAGAGAGTGCGGGGAGATCGGCGAGCGATCCCTCCGACGGCAAGCCCCAGGGGGCGTCGAACGCGTGTCGACGCAGCTCGACCATGATCTTCTGGCGCGGCTCGTCTTCGATCGCCATCAGCGACTGCTCGACCCCTGCGCGCGAAGCCTCGAACTGGTTCTCCGGCAGCCACGGCCGCAGGATCAGGTCGGCATACAGCCGCAGCGCCTGGGGCAGATTTTCGGCCAGCGTCGCGCCGGTAAACGTGAGGTGAACGGTGCCGACGCTCTCGCTGTGCTGCACGCCCAGGTTATCGAGCGCGGCGGAGAGCTGCTTGCTGTCGCGATCGCCGGCTCCGCGCGGGATCAACTCGCATAGCACCGAGGCCGAACCATTCTGTCCCAGAGGGTCGTAGACGCTGCCGGCCGGAACGAGAAACGAAACGGCGGCCGACTGCACATCCTCCATCGGCTCAATGATCAGCGTCAGACCGTTGGGAAGCGTCCGAGTTTCGATGGTCTGGAGCTTCATCGCAGGAATCGGCCTGACTCCGTAAGTTAAAATAACGCAATATGTTGGGCGCTACGGCCGAACCGTGGAGAAGGCTCCGCCACCTGCGAGGCGGGGGGCAGGCCCGCCTCCGAGTATGGCACATCCCCCATGGCCTCACAAGGCGTGCCGCGGGGATCGGGCGTTTTGGCTGCGGCTGCCAGAACGCGAGGAATTCAGTGGGCGAGGTAAAAGTTAAACGAGTTTCCTCCTCGCCGAATTGGCCGCGGAGAAACCAGCTCATAAAGCTGCGGCACATCGAATCGCTCGAGCAGACCAAAGCAAAACAGTTCCGGGGCCTGCTCCAGCGACATGTCGTGTTCGATGACTTCCTTCAGGCTGCCCAGCGGTTCGTGCAGCACCAGCTCGGCAATCGCCGTCGGCTCGAGTCCCGCTGCGACAGTAGCGATCAGACTGCTCCGCGGCCCGAGGGCACCGACTTGCGGTGGCGCGCCGTACTTCTTGTTGACCCAGCGCGCGACGGCCGCCAGTTGGCTTGATTGAATGCCGAGCGGCCGCTCGCCCACGCTCGAGACCGCGATCGCAAACAGGTCCGGGTGCAAACGAATCTTCGACTCGCCGAAATAAAACAAATCGACGGCAACCACGCGATGCCCCCCCTTCAGGAGGCCGCTCACCACTTCCGCGGTCTTGGTGCGTCCCCCGTCGGCCAACAGGATGAACGTCCCCTTCGGATTCGGCGGAGCGAGTTCGACGGCAGAAACCGTCCAGAGGCCGCCGATCCGGAGCCAGTATCCGACTTCGTTCCAGGGACCGACTTTTTCGGCCTCGACAGCCATGTCGGCCACGTCCCAATCGTGAGCATGCACGATCTCCTGAAGCAGCGGACGCCGTTGTCCTTGCCACGCGGCAAGTTCGGCTGGCGCACTTGGAACGGCAGCATCGCGCGGCAGCGAGACGGCAAGGCGCCTCGCCAGCAAATTAAAATTCGCGTTGTCGGCCGGCACGCCGACTCTCAGCTCGTCGGCCGTTTTGACTTCTTTTTCGCTGGGAATCTCCGTCGCGGTGACGTCGGCGCGGCCTGGAAAAAAGAAGTCCTTGAGCATCGCGTAGAACTGCTGTCGATTGTCGAGTCCGTAGTTGTGATTGCCCGGATCGTGATTGACGTGCGTCCGGAGGCGCTCCGGCTTGCCGTAGAGCCGGTAAATTGGCTCCGCTGCCCCAACCAGGGCGGGTAGAGCGTGATCGGCCTTGAAGCAGCAGTTGTCCCTGAAGTTGTAGGTCAACAGTGCGGCCCGCGGCGCCAGGAGCGCGGTCATCTGCGAATAGTCGAGAACCGCCGCCAGGTCGACCGCGTTCTGCTCCGAATC
>DASPSM010000636.1:0-4019 GCA_035623955.1 Planctomycetaceae bacterium | reverse complement strand
TCCTTGTCGATCCGCGGCTTGTAATAAAAGCCTTCGAGGAACGCAGCGGTCGAGAGCTGCACCAGGTTCTGAAAGCCGACGCGATTCATCGCCAAGAGCGTCAGGTGGTAGCTGGCCTCTTTCATCCGCGTCGCGCTGCGGTCGCGGCGGTCTTTGGGCGCGACGTAGGCCTCGTAGCCGATGATCGGATTGATCTCGTGGGCCTTGCATTCGTTATAGAACTCGAGCGCCCCGTAGAGATTGCCGTGATCAGTGATCGCCACCGAGTTCATGCCCGCGGCCTTGACCTTGGCCACGAGCGCATCGATGCGGTTGGCCCCGTCGAGCAGGCTGTAATGCGTGTGACAGTGCAGATGAACGAACGGGCGCGCCTCGGTCATGGAAATCCTTTCCAAGTACTTTCAATATTCCTCAGCGACAATGACTGGTCACGCTGTCGCTTGCCGTTCCTTCTCCCCTCTCCCCTTGCGGGAGAGGGGCTTTGCCCAAAAACGGGGACAGACCCCTGACCCGTTGCGGCTGGAGCGCTGGTTTGCCCTTCCGGTAGGGGGTCAGTCCCCGTTTTTGGGCAAAGCTCCCGCGAGGGGAGAGGGGAACACGACTTGTTTCGCTTGGGTACCACACACAACCGCGACGACTTCGATGCTCACTCGGCCAATTCCGGAATCACATCAGAAATTCTATGCACACATCCCTCCCGATCGACACAGGCCAGGATGCTATTTGCGTCGGCGATCACCGTAGCGTCGCGGGTCAATCTGTATTCGTGCTCGAGCTTGGCCGGCGTCACTCGCACGACTCGCGTTCGTAATGTCAGCAAGTCGTCGAATCGGGCCGGGGCGCGGTATTTGACGTTCAATTCGACCACGACGAAGAAGTGTCCCCCCTCCTCCATCTTGCGGTAGTCGCCGCCCTGGGCCCGGAACAGCTCCGTCCGTCCCATCTCGAAATATGAAAGGAAATTCGCATGGTGCAGAAAGCCCATCGCGTCGGTCTCGCAGTAGCGGACGCGGATGGGGATTTCGTGCTCGTTTGGACCCATGGACGAATGGTGCGCTCAACAAAAACCTGTTGATTTCTATGAAGCACGAATGACGAAGCACCAATGACGAAGGAAGCACTAAGCTCGAAGCACGAAATGGCAAGGCCCCTTCCTTCGGGCTTAGGTCATTTGGTCATTCTTTCGTCATTAGTGCTTCGTCATTCGTCATTTCGGCCTAGACGTTCGTCATTTCCGCCGCCGACCCGGCCGTGCTGACCCGCGCGGGGGAGTCGTAGGTTCGGCCGGCGTTCGGGCCGTGGTCGGTGTGCGCGTTGTTAAGGGCAATCTGGTAAAGCCGCTCGCCGGCGGACGTCGGGTAGCGGCCGTCGATGCAAGCCTGGCAGAGGCGACTGGCGGGCTGGTCGAGGCAACGGGCGATCGACGCCAGAGGCAGATAATGCAGGCTGTCCGCCCCGATCGCCTTGGCCATCTCCATTTCGATTTCCGGCGTCAGCAGGCTCCCCTCCATGAATCGCGGCGCGAACAGCTCCGAAACCGTCGACATGTCGATCCCGTAGAAGCACGGAGCGATGATCGGCGGACAGGCGATCCGCACGTGCACCTCGCGAGCCCGGCCCCGCTCTTTGATCTGCGAGATGAGCGCCCGCATCGTCGTCGAGCGGACGATCGTGTCCTCGACCAGCAGGACTTTTTTACCCTCCAGAACTTCGGGCAGGGCCGTGTATTTCATCCGCACCTTGTCGGCCCGGTTCTGCCCTTCGATGAAAGTCCGGCCGACGTAGCGGTTGCGGATCAGCCCTTCCTGCGAAGGGACGTTGAGCCGGTACGCCATCGCGTCGGCCGCGGCCTTGGCCGTGTCGGGGACGGGGACGACGATTGTGTCCGCATCGATTGCGACCGTCTCGAGCTGCGCCAGCTCCTCGCCCAGCCGCTTGCGCGTCAGATACACGCTGCGATCGTCGAACGTGCTGGCGACGTTGGCGAAATAGATCCACTCAAAAAAGCAGTGCGCGGTCCGAGGCGACTCAGCGAACTTCTGAATCGAGAACTCGCCGTTCTCGATAATCACAGCGTGGCCCGGGGGAACGTTCTTGATCGACGAGTCCGAGAAGCCCAGGTGAATCAGGGCCACGCTCTCGCTGGCGGCTGCGAAGAGAGCCCCCTCGCGGGCGTAACACAAGGGACGCATCCCCAGCGGGTCGCGAGCCACGAACATGTCGCCACAGGCGTTGAGATAGATCAGGTTGTAGGCTCCGTCGAGCCTGCGGGCAAGCCGCGTCAAAAGCTGATGCAGGCTGGGCCGCTTATCGTCGGAAAGCTCCTGTGCGATCAGGTGCAGCAGAATCTCCGTATCGGTCTCGAGGGCCAGATGGAGCTTCGGGTTGGCCAGAATCTCGTGGCGAAGCTGGGGATAGTTCGCCAGCTGACCGTTGTAGGCAAAGCTGAACCACTTGAGTTTTTCGATGTGCCGCCGCTCGAACGGCTGCGCATAGTTGCGGCCTTCTTTCCCACAGGTCGCGTAGCGGACATGGCCGATGGCGGCCGGTCCAGCGCACTTGTGCAGAATCGACTCGAATTTGGCGCGGTGGTTGAGTCGAAACACTTCACTGACAGCACCAACGCCCTTCCATTTGACGAGCAGCTTGTCGCGATGCGGATGGTAGGCTGCCAGGCCGGCCGCCAACTGCCCTCGGTTTTGCATGTCGACGAGCATCCCGGGAATCAACCGGGAGGCTGCGCTGGCCGGATGCCCCGCAAGCAGGCGGCTGGGCGCCTGGTTCGGAAGGTGATAGACCGCCGCCAGGCCGCACTCGTGATGGAGATCGGACATCAATTGTCCTTCTAAGAGACGGTTCAAATGACCGTTGCGGGGGCTTGCGTGCCGCCCGATTTGCACCGCGCTGGGCCCGATTTGACCCAGTCGCCACCCTGTCACCCAAGCACCCACATCAGCCCGGTGGCACAAGCAATCATATCGCCCGCCGAGCCTGGATCCAAACGCGCCGGACGGCCCCGTTTTTCGGGCCTTCTCCGCCGGACTGCCAATCTATCAATTGCGTAGGTGCGAGCCTTACGAGTCCCTTCGATCGGCCAGTTCCAGGAATTGTTCCACGCGACGCTCGATGACGTCGAGGCTGCGGTTCCAAAACGTCGGCTGGGTAAGATCGTAGCCCAGCGTGCTTTGGACGGCCTGCTCGGTCGGCATCGAGCCGGTGGCCACGAGCAAACGCTCGTAGCGCTCGGCAAACTGAGCCCCCAATTCGCCCGCCAGTGCGAAAACCCCCGTCGAGAGCAAAAAGCCGAACGTGTACGGGAAGTTGTAGAAGGGGAGCGAACTGATGTAGAAGTGCAGTTTCGAGACCCAGAAGTTCGGATTCCAGCCGTCATCCGACAGGCCGTCGCAGTAGGCTTCCTGCTGGGCGGCTCGCATCAGTTCGCAAAGTCGCGTCGCCGGAACTTCGCCTGCGGCCCGCTCGAGATGGAATCGATCCTCGAACAAAAACCGGGCGTGGATGTTCATCAAATAGGCCACCGCGTCGGCCAGCATCCCGTCCAACAGCACCAGCTGTTCGTCGCGCGACGCGGCGGATTTGAGCCGCTCCTCGTTGAGCACTGCCTCGGCGAAGGTGGAGGCGGTCTCCGCCAGGTTCATCGGGTAATCCTGCAAGAAGAAAGGCCGGTCTTTGAGCACGTGCGAGTGGTACGCGTGCCCCAGCTCGTGAGCCAGCGTCGACATCGCGTCGGGTGAATCGGTGAATGTCATAAAGATGCGCGACTGCCGGGCCGTGGGGAACCACGTGCAAAAGCCACCTTGGCGCTTGCCGGGGCGATTCTCGACCTCGAGCCATTTGTTGGTGAGGGCCGTCTCGGCGAATTTTCCCAAGCGGCTCGAAAAGCCGTGAAACGTCGCCAGCACGTGGCTGCAGGCCTGGTCGTACGACAGGCTTCTCTCGCCGAGGCCCACCGCCTGAGGCAGGGGCGCGTGGACGTCGTACCACGCCAGCCGATCCAGCCC
>DASPSM010000515.1:0-2049 GCA_035623955.1 Planctomycetaceae bacterium | reverse complement strand
TTCCGCAGAATAATCAACCGATGGCAAAAGCACGGGCGATCGTCAAGCGGCTGAGGGCCGTGAGGAACATCCGCAAGATCACGCGGACAATGGAACTGATCGCCACGGCGCGGTTCAAGAAGGCGATGGACCGCGCGAGCGAGGCCGCTGCCTACACGCGGAAAATCTCCGAGATTGTCGCCGACGTCTCACGGACGAGCCTGGAGATCTCGCACCCGCTGCTCGAGCCTCGGCCGGAGCCGCGCAGCACCACGTTGTTGGTGCTCACCTCCAACCGCGGTCTGTGTGGCGGCTATAACGCCAGCGTGTTGCGGCTGGTTCTGAATCGGTTGCGCGAGTCGAGGCAAACGCAGGAGACGCTCAACCTCGAAGTTTCGGGAAAGCGGGGCATCAACTTTCTGAAATTTCAGGGTCGTCCCGCCGACCGCACTTACACCCACTTTGAGGACAAGCCGACGTTTGCCGAGGTCGAAGAGCTCGCCAATCGCTTCGTCAACGCCTTTGTGAGCAAACAGATCGACCGTTTGCAGATCGCCTATACGAAGTTCGAGTCGGCCTCGCGCCAGATGGCCGTGCTCGAGACCCTGTTGCCCATCGGCAGCTTGCACACCCATACGCACAAAGTCATTGAAGAACAGCAGATTGAGTACGAATTCCTCCCCTCGTCCAAAGAAATTCTGGAGGAAATCGTGCCCACTTCCTTCAAGGCGCGACTGTTCAAATGTTTTTTAGACGCGGCCGTCAGCGAACAGATCTACCGTCGCGTGGCGATGAAGGCCGCGACGGAAAACGCGGATGACATGATCGGCTCGCTGTCGCAGCTTTACAACCGGGCTCGCCAGACGCAAATTACCTCGGAACTGAGCGAAATCATCGGCGGTGCTGCCGCCCTCGAATAGACCGCCCAACCGGCCCCAGGCCCACGGGAACAGACCATGACCACGATGGCTCACGAAAAAAAACATAAAACCGGAACGAACGTCGGACGGGTGACCCAAGTCATCGGTTCGACGTTCGACGCCGAGTTTCCGGAAGATTCGCTCCCGGAGATCTACAACGCCCTGAAGATTGACCACGAACTCAAAGGCGTGCATGTCAAAGTCACCGGCGAAGTGCAGCAACATTTGGGTGGCGGCCGAGTCCGTTGCGTCGCGCTCGGATCGACGGACGGCATGGTCCGCGGCACCGAAGTGCTCGACACCGGCGCGCCGGTCTCGGTGCCTGTCGGCAAAGGGACCCTGGGGCGCGTCTTCAATTTGCTCGGCGACGTCGTCGACGGACGCGGGCCCGTTCATGTCGACGAGCGCTGGCCCATCCATCGCGAACCTCCCCCGATGGACAGCTTGAGCGCCAAGACGGAAGTCTTCGAGACCGGCATCAAGGTCATCGATCTCTTGACGCCGTTTGTCCGCGGCGGAAAGGCCGGACTCTTCGGCGGGGCCGGTCTGGGCAAGACCGTGATTCTCACCGAGCTCATCGCCCGAATCGCGAGCGCCCACGGCGGTTTCTCGGTGTTTGCCGGCGTTGGCGAGCGGACCCGCGAAGGGAACGACCTCTGGCTCGAAATGCAGGAAACCAAAATCGGCAAGACAGACCGATCGGTCATCGAGCAGACGTGCATGGTGTTCGGCCAGATGAACGAGCCGCCCGGGGCGCGGCTCCGCGTCGCCCTCTCGGCCCTCACCATGGCCGAGTGGTTTCGCGACACGACGGGGACAGACACGCTGCTGTTTATTGATAACATCTTCCGCTTCTCGCAAGCGGGCAGTGAAGTGTCCGCTCTCTTGGGGCGGATGCCCAGCGCCGTCGGTTATCAGCCGACACTCGGCACGGAGCTGGGTGAATTGCAGGAACGGATCACGTCGACGAGCCGCGGGGCCATCACCAGTGTGCAGGCGGTCTACGTCCCGGCCGACGACCCGACAGATCCGGCCCCGGCAACCGCCTTCTCGCACCTCGACGCGTTCATTTACCTCGAGCGGAAGATCTCTGAAAAGGGAATCTATCCGGCGATCGATCCGTTGGCTTCCTCCAGCCGAGTGCTCGATC
>DASPSM010000494.1:0-6721 GCA_035623955.1 Planctomycetaceae bacterium | reverse complement strand
CCGTGGCCTCCCAAACTGCTGCGGCCAACCTTCCAGCGACATCTGAAACTCCTGGGCCACTTGAGCCGGCGCGCCGCGCGAAACTTCCAGCTCGCATATCGCGGCGGCGGTTTATGAGGTCCCTGGGTCTTGTTTCCGCCTGCCTGGTCGTTGCGCTGAGTGGTTTCTTCGGCGTTGTTTGGTTGTTCACGCCGCACTCGAGCGTCGACGACATCGCGAAGGACCTTGCCAAAATCGATTTCGACACGCTGCCCGCGCTCGGCGATTTTACCGGGAGCGATATTGCCGCACGGCTTCAATCCGAGCCGGGATGGGACCGGTTGCACTGGAAGTGTGACAAGCCCAAGGGCCTGCCGCTGGCGCCGGGTCTGATCGCGGTTTATGGGTTCGAGACTCGTCGATCGGGCGGAGTGCAGGGATTGATCGCAGTCATCCCGCGTAAGGGCGTTCGCAATCCGCCCACCGCCGATTCGCTCGCGACGGCCGCACCAACGAGTGAATATCTCTCGGCCCGAATCGGAGAATCGGTCTGCGTCGCGTGGCAGCAGGGCGACGTCGTGTGCGTCTGCGTGATCAAAGGCGGGCCCGATTCGCTCTCGACGCTTCAAAGCCTGCTCGAGCAGCCCGCCGCGTGACGACACGTTCGGACGGAAACGGTGAATCTTCCCCCGGCGGTCCATGTCGGATCGCTCAAAGTGCTCTCGCGCGGCGAAAGAACAGCAAATTTCGCCTAAACTCTCCGACCGCTACGACCGATAAAAACGAAACGGCGTCCATTCGAGGGACGCAGCGCGACGGCTGTTGCAGGAGGCAGACATGCGGACGCTCGTGATGGGACTGGGTTTGTCGGCGGTGTTGACATGGGCGAGCGCTGCGATGGCCGATTCGCCGGGCCAGCAGGCCTACGAACGGGACGAAATGCGCTCAACCGTCCACCCAATGACGCCGGCCGAACGCGTCCACGAACGGGCCGCGATTGAGGCCCGGGCCCGCCTGGGCCGCATCGAAGCTCGCCACGCGTTGGGCATTTCGTTGCAGCGGCCGACGTTTTACCCGGCCGGCCCAGTCTACCGTCACATTGCGTACGCCGCTCCGTGGGGCTTGTACGGAGCGTATCCGGTTCCCTACACCGTCTGGTTGCCGTAATCGCAGCGGCAAATTCGCGCGGCCACTTGCCTGCCCACGGGCGCGGGCGGTTCGAGTCGCACGCTTGGCTCAGAGCACCGACTTGACCTTCGCCAGAAACTCGGTGTTGGTCGGAAACCGCTGCAGCGTTTTGATCAGCTGCTCCATGGCTTCCACCGGGCTCATCGCCACGAGACTGCGCCGCAACATGACGATGCTTTCCAGCGTCTCCGGCGGCAGAATCTTTTCCTCCCGCCGAGTACCGGAAAGCGTGATGTCGATGGCCGGCCAGATGCGTCGGTCGGCGAGGTCCCGGCTGAGCACCATTTCCATGTTGCCGGTTCCCTTGAACTCCTGAAAGATCACCTCGTCCATCCGGCTGCCGGTGTCGATCAGTGCGGTGGCGGCCACGGTGAGCGAGCCCCCCTCGTCAAATCGCCGGGCCGTTCCGAACATCTTTTTCGGGATGTCCATGGCTTTGACGTCGAGGCCGCCCGACATGGTGCGACCCGTGTTGCCGACCCATTTGTTGAAGGCCCGTGCCGTCCGCGTGATGCTGTCCAACAGCACGAAGACTTCGCCCCCCGATTCGGCAATCCGCTTGGCCCGCTCCATGATCAGCTGGCTGGTGCGGACGTGGCTCTCGACGTCGCGATCCATCGAAGAAGCAATCACTTCGCCGCGAACGTTGCGGCGCATTTCGGTCACTTCTTCCGGACGTTCGTCGATCAACAGCACGATCAGGTGCACTTCGGGATGGTTGCGGCTCACGGCGTCGGCAATCTGCTGCAGGAGAATCGTCTTGCCGGTGCGCGGCGGAGCGACGATTAGCGCCCGTTGCCCCTTGCCGATCGGCGTGAGCAGGTCCATGACCCGCATGCTGATCGGCTGCGGCCCTGTCTCGAGCTTGATCTGCTCGAACGGATTGATCGCGGTCAGCTCGTCGAAGTGCTTGATTTTCGCATAATCGTCGAGCGACCGGCCGTCGACCGACTCGATCGATCGCAGCCGCGGACCTTGCGAGTTGGTGCCGGGGCCCACCTCGCCGTGGATGAGCACGCCCGGACGCAGGTGGTACTTCTCGATCAGCGAGCTGGAGACGAACGGATCGGTCTCCTGGGCCGCGTAGTCGCGCTTGATGTCGCGCAAAAAGCCGTAGCCTTTGGGGTGCAGTTCCAGCACGCCTTCCGCCGTTCCGCAAACCTCCTGGCCGTTCGTGCGGATTGGCGGGCCCGAACGCATTTGACCCTGCTGCATCGGCCGGGGACCGCGGGGCCGTCCGCCGCCCCGATTCTGATGGTGGGGATAGTGCCCCCCGCGCTGCCCTCCCCGATGCTGCTGACCGGGTTGATCGTTGTAGCCCTCGCCCGTCCGGCGGCGACGACGGCGGCGACGGCGGCGACGCGGCATTGTGGCATCGTACTCGTTCGCGCCGTAGTGCGGCCGATCGATCCCCTGCGGAGCCGACGGATCCGCATCGGCTCCACCCAGGTCGGGCTCGAATTCGTCGGTGTGATTGTCCCAGGGCTTGACAGGATCATCTACACCGGCGCCAAAGTCGTCTTCCTGGGCCGGGGGAGCTTCCTGGGGAGATTGTTCTTCCACAACGTCCGGCGCACGGCGCGTCGTCCGGCGACGTCCCCGAGAGGGGGATCCGGAGCTTTGTTCGGTCATTCGCACATCCAAAGAGATGAGTCAGCCAACGCCCCAGCTTTTGCCGTGGAGCGGCCGGAAAAAGGAACCTCAGACTGTCCGGTCAGCACCGGACGGAAGACCCGAGGAACAAGTTTCAAACGACACCGATCGCGCCGAATCGGACCAGCAAGTCGGTCACGACCGACCAGGGGCCGCGCGGAATTCCACCCCGGGGATTCGCCCCGCCGAGTGGAATTCGGGGAATCGCGAACGTGATTTCGAGGCCGCTGAGCACGCCTGGTTTGCCCGGATCCGAACCAAGCAAAAAGGCTGCCAGCAAGCGCTCAAAAATTCGTTATCCCCACGCGCTCTGTCGTCTCGCGTGTTCGCAGAAACAAAACGGACGGGCAATCGGCCGGACAATGTCCCGCCGGACTGCCGTCATCCGGGCCTGCCGCTCGGTTGCACTCGCCCTACTCGAAACAGCAGCCGCCCAAACTTGCGATCCGACGAAAGTGAGCGGGGGCAATTTCGAGGACAGCGGTCATCCGAGGCGGCGCGCGCCGGACCTTGTATTTTCAATCGAGTCCATCGAGAAAAGACGGTGCCGCCCTGACACCGCGGTTTTCCCGTACGTACGTGCAATCTGGGCTCAGACAGCCAAGGAAGGCACGTATTGGGCTGACGGATTCGTCACTCAGCCCCGATGCCGGAAACGGTGGGCCGCTGTGACGAGAACTTCCACAAGCGGGGAAGTCATTTAGCCGATGAGCCACCTGCCTTTGGTTTGCTCGTTCCGCCAATGCCAACGGGGAAAAAGCAACCGCATTCTGGGAGGCCAGTGGGCTCCAATACTGCCCCTATCATAGCTTTCCGGCTGCTTGTGTCAATTCATCTCTTTTTGGACCGGCAAAGAAATCGCCGAATACCGCCCAATCCTGCCGAAAGGGGGGCGGCGTTCGCCATTTGCCGGCAGCCTTTGTCGTGGTCCGAGCCGAACTGGATTTGATCGGCTGTGCCCGTTACTCCAAGCGCTTGTCTTCCAAGTCGTCGATGTTCAGGACGTGCTTGGTCCGCACAAACCGGTCCGGATCCTGGCGGAACGCCTGCCGCGATTTGTCGCTCACGAATAAATACAGTTCGCCGTCAAAGAAGGCCGCGTAACGAATGTCGCCCGAGATCGCCCGATCGGTGATATCCAGAATCACCGGATCGCAGCCGAGCACCTGCGGCGCGTAACGATCGGCATCCTCTTTGAATTGTTGCAGTTCTTCGGCCGACGTCATGTAGTACATGATCCCTTTGTGCTCGCACGACCAGCGTTCGCTGCCTTTCATCCACTTGTGGTCGCTCACGAGCGAAACGGGGCTAAACCCACGCAGCCCGACCATCGAGAACGAATGCCGCGCCGGTCCCGACCGCCCCGCGCCCGGCTGGGTTGTAGTGGCGATTTTCAGAGGCTCGTCGACGGGAGTGCGTACGGGACTCGGGGCAATTGGGGGCAGCGTCGGACGCGTGAGCGAAGCGGGCTGGCGCAGCGCCGGTTTCGTCTCGAGCGCAATCTGTGTTTTCTGCGACTGCGAGAACCGAGCGTCGACGCGCGCGACCAGCGACAAATAGCGATCCCGATCCGACATCCCCGAAGTACGGTCCAGGACAAATCCGCTTGGATCCAGAAACAGATCGGTCGGCAGCGACGTGATCCCGAACCGCTGGACAAGCTCGGGGTGTTCATCGCTGTCGACTTTGACGGCCACCACCGCCGAGTCGAGTTGCCGCAACACGGCCGCGTCGCTCAGCACTTCCCGATTCATCATCTGGCAGGGGCCGCACCACTTCGCGTGAAAGTGAACGAGCAGAGGGCGGTTGAGACGCCGGGCTTCGGCTTCGGCCGCTTGAAAATCATGACGCCAGGTCGACGACGAACCGCGTTCGACAGCCAGGGCGAGTGAGGCAATCGTCGCTGCTGCGCAGAGGAACGCACTCCAGAGTTTCAGAGACCGCATCCGCAGCGCCTTCTTCAATCTGTTGATCGACTTCAAGTAGTTTGGTCAGTGATTTCGTCCCGAGATCGATTTGCAATTTGTCGCCGGAGACGCCAGGAAGCCGCCGATTGGAGAGTGGGATTGCCGGCGCCTCGGATCGGGACGATTCGGCTCTATCTCAAGTATCGATCCGATTTCCCGCGGCGAATGCTGCCGGTCGCTCCGAAGAGGCGAAAATCGCGCGGCGACTTTAGGGCAAAATCGGCACTTGAGGGGGCACGCTGATAAACTCGCGAAGGATTCACGAATTTTCCGCGCGGAGGACGTCGGCGCTTCGTTGGCCGAATGGAAAAAAACTCAACCGGCAAGCGCCGAAATTCGAGAAGCTCCGCGCGCTATACGTCGAGGTCGTCGGCGAACGACGCCTCTTCCATGATGACGCGGTAGCGTTCCGACGCGTCCTTTCCCAACAGCTGGGCGAACGTCTTGTCGGTTTCGACCTGGCTTTCGATCTCCGCCCGCAGCAGCACGCGCGCCTTCGGGTCGAGGGTCGTTTCCTTCAACTGCTTGGCGTCCATCTCGCCCAGTCCCTTGAAGCGATACACCTCGACTTTGCGATGGCTGCCCAGTCGCACGAGAATTTCCTCCTTCGCCGCGTCGTCCTGCGCGTAGAAAATCTCGTTGGTGGTGACGATCCGATACAGCGGAGGCTGCGCGATAAACAGCTTTCCCTGCGCGATCAACTCGCGCATGTGCCGGAAGAAAAACGTCAACAGCAGCGTGCAGATGTGGTATCCGTCGCTGTCGGCGTCCATCAGCAGAATCACGCGTCCGTAGCGCAGCTTGCGGATGTCGAACGGCGCCCCGATCCCGGTCCCGAGGGCTTCGATCAGATCCTTGACCTCTTGGTTCTCGAGGATTTTGGTCAGCGCGAGGGCCTCGGTGTTGAGGATCTTGCCCCGCAGCGGGAGCACGGCCTGCGTGCGGTTGTCGCGGCCCATCGCCGCCGTCCCTCCGGCTGAATCTCCCTCTACGATAAACAGCTCGGTCTTCGACGGGTCGGTCTGCCGGCAATCGAGCAGCTTTCCTGGAAGATTCGTCCGCCGCGAACCGGGCGCCTTGCGGCGGACCTCGCTCGCCGCGTCGCGGCTCGCCAGGCGCGCTCGCGCCGCTAAAACGACGCGGCCGATGATCGCATCGGCAATCGACGGATTGTTGTTGAGCCACGTCTCGAGTGCCGGCCGCACCAGCCCCTCGATCAGGCCGGTCAGCTCGGGATTGTTGAGCCGCTCTTTCGTCTGCCCCTGAAACATCGGGTCGGGATGAAACACCGAAAGGACGCCGATCGCCCCCTCGCGGATGTCTTCACCCGCGATGGTCAGCCCTTTGTGCTTGATATCGTGCACTTCGAGATAATTGCGGATCGCCCGCACGATGCCGTTGCGGAAGCCGTTCTCGTGCGTTCCTCCGGCATGAGTCCGGATGCCGTTAACGTAGCTCCGCAGGTTCTCGTCGGTCGATTCGCTCCAGCGCAAGACGACTTCGATCCGCGTGTGGCCTTCGTCCTTTTCGATCGAAAAGATCTGCTCGTGGACAGCCCGCTTCTGGCTCTCGGCAGTCAGCTTTTCGAGGAAGCCGGCGATTCCCTCCGGATGGTGGAACTCGACCCGATCGTTCTTCGCCGCGTCGACGAGCGTGATCCGCAGGCCGCCATGAATGTAGGTGATATCCTCCAGGTGCTGACGAATTGTCTCGATGTTGAATTGAACCCGGCGGAAGATCTCGTCGTCGGGACGGAAGAAAATGCTCGTCCCGTGCCCGCGAAAGGGGCGCACTTTCTTGACCTCCGTCGTCGGCTTGCCGCGCTTGTAGCGCTGGCTCCACTCGAAGCCGTCGCGATGCACGGTGGCTTCCAGCTCGATCGAGAGCGCGTTGACCACCGACGCCCCGACGCCGTGCAATCCGCCGCTGCGGAG
>DASPSM010000478.1:0-11206 GCA_035623955.1 Planctomycetaceae bacterium | reverse complement strand
AGAAGCTTACCGTCGGGTGAAAAGGTCACCATCGACACCCCCTGTGGCTGAGCGTCGAACGAGATCATTTCCTGGAACGTGCGCAGATCCCAGAGGTTCACCTTCCCGTCATCCCCTCCGCTGGCGAGGGTCTGGCCATCGGGGGAGAAGGCGACACATCGGACGGCATCCGTGTGGCCGACCAAAGTCGTCCGCTCGTCCGCTGCTGGGAGATTCCAGAGTTTGACCGTGCGATCGCTGGCGGCGGTCGCCAGCGTTTCGCCGTCCCGTGCGAAACAAATGTCATTGATGATCCCGCTATGGGCCGCGATACGAGCCAGCTCCTTCTGCGCGCTCACGTCCCAGAGCTCGACGGTGCCGAGGTTATCGCCGGCGGCGAAAAGCCTGCCATCGGAACTGAACCTGGCGGCTTGCACACTCCGCGCCAGCGCGAACGGCATCCGCACGCGCCGCTGGCCGCTGCTCAGATCCCAGATGCTGAGATTGCCCTGCCGGTCAATCCCCGCCATCGTTGCGCCGTCGGGTGAAAGGGCAAAGGGGGCGTCGGACAATTCAAGACGCTTAAATCGCCATTGATCGGCCACGGCGTAGTCAAAGTTGAAAGCGGGATTCGTGTGAGTCGTATTCGCAATCGCGACGCCGCCAGCATTTGGGGCGAATATCGCCGAAATGCCTTTCCCGTCCCGGCGAAACTTCGTGACCTCCATCGCCGTGCGCGGGTCCCACACTCGGAAGTTGAAGGTTTCACGCCGGGGCGTTGGCGTCAACACTTTTGCATTCCATCCGGCGCTGACAAGCTGTTTCCCGTCCGCCGAAAAAGCCAATCGTAACACTGGGGAGGGAAGCTCGAGCGTCCTGCGCTCCTGCCGCGTTTCGGTGTCCCAAACTCTAACCGTCCGGTCAGAACTGGCGGTGGCAAGCCGCGTGCCGTCGGGCGACAACGCGGCAAACCACAGCTTATCGGTGTGGCCGCGAAACATATTTTTAAGCTTGCCCGTCTTAACGTCCCAGAACCAGATGCTGCCGTCACGTGCGGCCGCAATCAGCGTGCGATCGTCGAGTGAGAATTCCACGCGGCGAATGACCTCGCTATGGCCGGTGAAGGTCGCCATTTCGATGCCGGTCACGGGATTCCAAACCTTGAGCAGCCTTCTCTCGTCGCCGGAAGCCACGCTGCGGCCATCGTGGGAAAACGCGAGACAATAAACGTCACGGCTAACCGGCTTGTCAGGGCGGGGCGGGAAATGGCCATTGAAAATCGTCTGCACCGCGCCCGACTCGAGGCTCCAAACGCGGCATTGCCCATCTCCGGCCGCGGACGCCAGGCGGCTCCCATCGGGGGAGAACGCGAGCGAGCGCACCCAGCCCTCATGACCCTTCAATGTCATGCGCTCGCGGAGTGAATCCAGATCCCACAGCTTGATCTGTCGGTCCACGCCGCCGCTGGCCACCATCTTGCCAGACGGCGAGAAGGCAACGGTCAAGACGTCCTGGGCGTGGCTAGCGCACGTAGCGCGCAAGCGGCGCATTTCGACGTCCCAGATGCGGACGGTATGGTCGTCGCCGCCGGTCGCGAGGGTTCTGCCGTCAGGCGAAAAGGCGACGGCATTCACTTCGCCATGCGTGTGGCCCTTCAATGTCGCCAGCTCCCGACCGGTGGCCGCGTCCCAAAGTCGAGCGGTGCCGTCAGCACTAGCCGTCGCCAAGAGTTTCCCGTCCGGCGAATAGGCAACGCCATACACCCGACCGGTATGGCCAGGGAGCGTTGCCAATTCGGTATTGCACAGCCGCCAGAGATAGCCCCAGGCAAAAGTCCGTAGATCGTCTTCTTCTCCCTGCGGGACGTGTCTGGAGAGCAGATTGACGGCTTCCTTGAGATGATTGTTCTTCCACGCCGTGAAGGCGAGCTTCATGTCGCCGGCATACAGATACTCGCGGACGCGGCGTTCACGCTGTTCGGCAATGGCCTGGTGGGACAGGGCCGTCTGGCGCTGTGCCTCGGCTTCCTTCCGCATTTTTTCAGTTGTCGAAAGCGCGCTTTGCAAGGTGGCCGCGTGCCACCATCCGCCTGCGAGAAGAACCACGGTCGCCAACGCGCTGACCACGACAAGACCGGCGACGGCAGGCCGGCGACGGGCCCACTTCAAAACGCGGCTGACGCGGCTGGCCGGCCGCGCGAGGATTGGCTTCGCCTCGAGAAACCGCCTGAGGTCCGCGGCGAGTGCGCCCGCCGTCTCGTACCGATCCGACGCCTTCTTCGCCATCGCCTTGAGGACAACGGTCTCCAGGTCGACAGGAATCTTGGGATTGAGGTGCCGCGGCGGCTTCGGTTCGTCGCTCGCGATCCGCGCGAGCAGCGTTCCACTTGACGCATCGGGAAAAATCGGCGTCAACGTCAGCATCTCGTAGAGCGTGACGCCCAGCGAATACACGTCGCTGCGATGGTCGACGATTCCCCGTTTGCCCAGCGCCTGCTCAGGACTCATGTAGCGGAGCGTGCCCAGGATCCCGCCCGACATGGACAGCGTGGGATCCGCTTCGATCCGCGCCAAACCGAAATCCGTTACCCACAACCAGCCGCTCTGATCGATCATCAAGTTGGAGGGCTTGACGTCGCGGTGCAGGATGCCGTGCTCGTGGCCGTAGTCGAGCGCCTCGGCCGCCTGGACGCCGATCCGCGCGACAGCACGCAGATAGTTGGGATCGCTCGGCATCCGGGTGGCGCGCATTTCGGCCAGGCTCGATTGGCTGGCCTGCGCGGAGTCAGCAGGGACGGGCTTGATCCGGCCGTTGTGGGACGCGTGGCGCTGCCGTATCTCTCCAATAATCTGGGCCAGGTTGCGGCCGTCGATATACCGCATCGTGTAGTAGTGCACGCCCCGCTCGATTCCGACGGCGTAGACCGAAACGATGTTCGGGTGTTCGAGTGTCGCCGCAGCACGCGCTTCATTTTGAAAACGCTGGAGCTGCCGCGGGTCGAGCAAAGCTGCAGACGGCAAGGTCTTGAGGGCCACGCGCCGGCCCAGTGAGAGCTGCTCGGCTTCGTACACGATTCCCATCCCGCCCCGACCAAGCTCACCAATGATCCGAAAGTCACCCAGCGGGGGTGCGAGGACGTTCGACGAATCATCGCGCCGATCAGGAAGTGAGGGCCTGTCATCGGCCGGCACGCCCTTGAGCCTCGAGATCACAGCCAGAAGCTCCCGATTCGACTGAATCGGCGTGGGATCGAGGAGCGTGCGGAACGTCGAGACGAACGGGTCCGCGTCGTTGTCGAGTGCTTCCAGCTCCGCCTGACATTCCGAGCAGCTGTTGAGATGCTCTTCGATCGCGCCGTCCGGCAGGCGATGCCCGTGGATCAGCTCTTGCACCAGCGATTGAATCTGACAGGGCCAATCAGACATGCCGCGATTCGCAATGGTCCGAAGGACTACTCGCTACGACATTCGGAGCGTGCGGCAGATCCTCTATGGGTAATGAACGCGGGACTATTTCGTGCCCTGTGGCGGCTTCCCTCGCCGATGGAGCCGCAGCCGGAAAACGGCGAACCTCCGCGTGCGAACGTCATTCTTTCATGCCTGAGATTCCTGGAACGGTGAGATGGTGATCGGCCGCCTCGCGCATTCGCGTCAGCACCCGCCATTTCGCGATGCGAACGGCGTTCGGAGTCATCTCCAAGGCAGTGGCGGCCTCGGCAGCCGTCTGATTCTCGATCATGGTCAACCAGAACGCCTGCCAGGTTGAGTCCTCGAACTCATCTTCCAGCTGATCGAGGAATTGCCACATCTGGTTCCGCCGCTTTTCGTCGTCCGTGCTTTCGGGCTGCGACGAGTGGGCGTCGTCGGGAACGGCCAGCATCCGCCGCTGGGCTGCCGAGCCACCTTCACCGTGCGGTTGGTTTCGTTCGACGCGATGAAAGTCGACGATTTTGGTGCGCGTAATGGTCCGCAGCCAGCGGCGAAATGAACCCTTGGCCCCGTCTTTTTTGAACGTGGGCAAGTAGACCGCAACCTGAGCCATGACGCTTTGCACGACGTCGCCAGCGTCTTGCGACTTGAGGCCCGCGTTGCGGCACCATTGAAAGACCAGCCAGGAATAGCGGTCGACGACTTGGCGCCATGCTTCACCCTCCATCTGCCTGGCCCGACTCAACAGATCGGACGCAGTGGAATTCGACTCGGGGATGGCGTCCCGTTCTGGCCCGGAAGCGGACACGCTCAAGTTCCTGCCGGCGCGAAAGATGGGGCAACAGCCGTTGACTGCTGAACCCGCGACCCGTTCACACTACCGACAGCGAAAGTCGGTTGCCACAGAAAAATCGCTCTCGCGGTGAAATGCGGATTCGTTCATTCAGCCGGAGACGATAGTGCCGAAGCCGTGCCGGAGGCACGACGGTCGGCGTTTCGTCTTCGTGGCGGTATCCGCGCCCAACCCTGTCCGTGGGAGAGGTTGTCATGTTGATCCGCAGCTCGCAGAGATTCTTGCACCGCGCTTTTGGGCCGAGATCGAACCGTAAGCCGCGCAAACGCGCAACCCGCTCGCGTGACCGGATGGCCGCAGCCCCTGCACAGCTCGAAGACCGAACGCTGTTAAGCGCCATCACCTATTCCACCTTTCTCGGAGGAAGCGGCTCCGAGGCCGCGGGTGTCTCGCTTGCCGTAGATAAACTCGGGAACACGTATGTCGCGGGCACGACGACGTCGCCAGATTTCCCCGTGACCTCCGGGGCATTTGACACCACGTTCACGGGGGGCGACCAGCCCTTTATCGCGAAATTCAATGCGAGCGGGGCGCTTGTCTGGGCCACTTTCCTCGGAGGGACGTCGGATCAGGGCGCCCATGCAATTGCCGTGGACAGTGCGGGCAACGTGTACGTGACAGGCACGACGAATTCGTCCAACTTTCCGACGACTCCCGGTGCTTATCAGACAAATTACCCGGGCGGCCAGACCAACCTGTTTGTGGCGAAGTTGAACGCCACCGGCTCGGCGCTCCTTTATTCCACGTTCATCGGCGGCAGTGGCGTCGATTTTACCGGCAATGGCCAGTCGATCGCGGTCGACGCCGAAGGAGACGTCTACCTCACCGGCTGCACGCAGTCGTCCAACTTTCCCACCACCCCAGGCGCCTTTCAGACGACGTTCTCCAATGTCGAAGACACCTACGTGTTGAAATTGAATCCGACAGGATCCGCCCTGGTCTATTCCACATTCCTCGGTTCATCGAACAGCCGCGAGAACGACGCTCAAGGCGACGGCATTGCCGTCGACAGCTCCGGAGACGCCTACGTCGTGGGGAGTGCCGACGCGGCGAATTTCCCAACCACGCCGGGAGCCTTCCAAACGTCTGATCCGGGTGGCACACAAGTCGTTGTGACTGAGTTGAATCCCTCGGGCACGGGGCTCGTCTACTCGACGTACCTCGGCGGAACTGGGGGTGGCAATGCGCAGGCCTGGGGGGTCGCAATCGACGCGTCCGGCAACGCGTACATCGACGGGTTTACGAACGATCAGAACCTGCCCACGACTGCCGGCGCATTCCAGGCCACGTACAATCCCGGTGGATACGACGGATTCGTGGCAAAGCTCAACTCCACGGGGTCGGCCCTCGACTATTTGACTTACCTTGGCGAAAACCAATCGAACGCGGCCGACACCGCCATCGCGATCGACAGTTCCGGCGACGCCTATTTGACGGGTCTCACTTCGTCGGCCAGTTTCCCCACCGTGAACGCCTTCCAGCCAAACTACGGCGGAGGTCCCGAAGACGCTTTTGTCACCGAGCTGAATCCCACAGGGACCGCCGCGGTGTTCTCCAGTTTTTTGGGAGGCAGCGGCGACGATGATGCTTTTGGCATCGGCCTGAATAGCGCGGGGAATGTCTGCGTTGCGGGATACACCGACTCGCCCAACTTCCCGACGACTCCGGACGCATTTCAGACCACTCTCAACGGCGCATACAACGCCTTCTTGACCATGATTTCACCCAACAGCTCCGGCCAGACGCTGACGCCGACGGTGACGGTGACCGACGGGAGCGGCACTTACAACGGACAGCCGTTCTCTGCCACGGCGACAGTGGCCGGCACGAACGGCGTGCCTGGCAGTAGTCTGGAGGGCGTGGGCCTCACCTTGACCTACTATGTCGGCACAAGCACGGGTGGGACGCAATTGCCCGGCGCGCCAAGCAGCGCGGGAAGCTACACGGTCGAGGCATCGTTCGCCGGCAGCACGGATTACGTGCCAGCGAGCGCGACCGCGATGTTCACGATCAGCCAGGCGATGCCCACCGTGACTGTGAGCGATGGCGGCGGCACTTACAACGGTAGTTCGTTCCCAGCAACCGCAACCGTGGCCGGCGTGGTGCCGGGTGTGGACAACACACCGGCAGGCACTCTGGAAGGTGTGGGCCTCACGCTGACCTACTATGTCGGCACAGGCACGGGCGGGACGCAACTGCCCGGCGCGCCGAGCAGCGCGGGAAGCTACACGGTCGAGGCATCATTCGCCGGCAGCACGGATTACGTGCCAGCAAGCGCCACGGCAACGTTCACCATCAGCCAGGCGGTGCCGACGGTTACAGTGACCGATGCGGGTGGCACATACAACGGTAATCCCTTCCCGGCCAGCGCCGCCGCGACCGGAGTGGGCGGCGCGTCGGTGAGCGGCAGCTTCGCCTTCATCTACTACGTCGGCAATACCGCCAGTGGAAGCGGGACCTCTGCGGCTCCAGCCAACCCCGGGACATACACCGTGGTGGCCGACTTTACCAGCACGAACGCGAATTACACGAACGCTCAGAGTGCGCCGCTGACCTTCACAATCAACGTTAACCTCGGGCTGCTCTTGCTCGACCCCTCCGGCAGCGGGGCGCTGGACGATGCAGGCAGCGGAACAATCACGGTCAGTGGAGGGGGCGCGATCGCCGTCGATTCCAGCAGTCCGACCGCAGCCATCATCAGCGGAAGCGGCAGCGTCGAGGCGTCTCAGATCGACGTCACCGGGGGCACCGAGACGATCGGCAGCGGAAGGTTCTCGAGTCCCATCCTGCACCCAACGCCGATTGCCGATCCACTTGGTCTGACCCTGCCGCCGGCGCCCTCGACCTCTTTCGCTGCCGTCAATTATTCGGGAGTAGGGACTCTCACCCTCTCGCCCGGAACCTATGTGGGGGGCATTAAGTTGAGCGGCTCCGGCTCGATCAAGCTGGAGCCGGGGGTTTACTACCTCGAAGGAGGAGGTCTGTCGGTCGTTGGCTCCGGCTCGATCACCGGCAGCGGCGTGCTGCTGATCAACGCCCCCAGCAAGTCGACCGACTCCATCAGTTTGACGGGCTCCGGCAGCCTGACCCTGTCTCCCTCCAGCAGCCTGACGGGAATTTATGCCTCCGACGACGGCATCACGATTCTGCAGAATCCGGCATCGGCTGCGCCGATCACCATCGACGGCTCCGGAGGCCTGACGATAAACGGGGTTCTGTATGCGCCGAAGGCGCCGCTCGACATTGCGGGATCCGGCGGGCTCTTGGTCAATCCCGACTCGACCTACGGCAGGGCCGAGGTCATCGTTTCCGATCTCAAGGACACCGGTAGCGGAAGCGTGACCATCAATGTCGATTCCCCGACGGTGAAGGTCAGCACTCCGGTCACAGTGTCGGTTCCGGGCGAGCCGGTGCCGCTCGTAATCCAAGTCAGCGACGTCTCCTCCCTCGCCCAAGCCGGGGCGTTCACATTCACGATCTCGTTCGGGGACGGCGACACAAAGGCGTTTACCGGCACCGGCCCACTGGTTGTCAACCACGTTTATGCCCAGACCGGTACATTCGCGGTTGAGGTCACGGCGACGGACGAATTCGGCTACACGAGCGTCGTCGCGACTCAGAAGATCGTGGTGGCGACGGCGGCCCTCGAGATGGATCCCTTCAATACGAGCCAGACGGCTCTGTTCGTCGGAGTCCCCAGCGGCAACGAGACGATCGACTTTAACCTCTCCTGCAAGAACATCGCAGTCACCGTCAACGGGGCATCGGAAGGGACCTTTAGCACGAGCGGTCCGCTGATCGTCTTCGGACAGGGGGACACCGATATCGTCAACGAAGGCTCGGGTTTGACCAATTCGATCTCGCTGCTGCAAAGCCCGACGGCCGACAACCTCGAAACTGATCTCGATAACGAAGCCATCCAATGGGCCGGCCTGACCGCCGCGGTGGAGATCCTCAATGCATGATTGGGTACGGAAGCCCTTTCCGGGCACGTAGCCTTCAGAACTCGTCGCTTTCTGCCCGGCGCGTCAAAGAGGCGGCGAGCAGTCTCTCCGTGGGCAGGTCGCTTCCGAGGGCGCGGCACGCATCGCAAGCCTTTGCGGACGCTCGCGATCCCGCGTGCATCCCGCGCCTGTCTCTCGGTGAGCGCAACAAATAACCCCGCGGTCGCGTTTTTCCGCAACCGGGGGTTAAAGTGGCGGGGACAGGATTTGAACCTGCGACCTCGAGGTTATGAGCCTCGCGAGCTACCGGGCTGCTCCACCCCGCGTCTTGTGCCTTCATTATATCGGTGCGAATGATCGGGAGAAGTCTCTCCTTAGAATTCCGCGTTTTTTGGCGTCCGCGGAAAGGGAATCACGTCGCGGATGTTGGCCATGCCGGTGATCAGGAGCATCACCCGTTCCAGCCCCAGGCCGAAGCCCGAATGCGGCACCGTGCCATAGCGGCGCAGGTCCAGGTACCACCAATAGTCCTTGGGGTCGAGGTGGCACTCCTTGAGCCGCTCGACGAGCATGTCCAGCCGCTCCTCGCGTTGGCTGCCGCCGATGATCTCCCCGACGCGGGGCACGAGCACGTCCATGGCCCGCACGGTCTTTCCGTCGTCGTTACAACGCATGTAAAAGGGTTTGATCGTTCGCGGATAGTCGAACAGGATCACCGGCCGCTTGAAGTGTTGCTCGGTGAGGTAGCGCTCGTGCTCGGACTGCAGGTCGCGGCCCCAGGCGACGGGAAACTCGAACGTCTGCCCGCTCTTCGTCAGGATGTCGATCGCCTCGGTGTACGGGAGTCGAACAAATTCGCTCTGCGTGATGTTTTGCAGGTTTGAGAGAACGGTCGGTTCGATCCGCTCGTTGAAGAAAGCGACGTCTTCGGAGCAGTGCTCGAGCACGTCGCGGACCAGCGTGCGGATGAAGTCTTCCGCCAGCTGCATGTTGTCGTCGAGTTCGTAGAACGGCATCTCGGGCTCGATCATCCAGAACTCGGCCAGGTGCCGGGTCGTGTTCGAGTTCTCAGCTCGAAACGTCGGGCCGAACGTGTAGCAGC
Source organism: Planctomycetaceae bacterium (assembly GCA_035623955.1). GTDB lineage: Bacteria > Planctomycetota > Planctomycetia > Planctomycetales > Planctomycetaceae > DASPSM01. The sequence goes on along the minus strand of DASPSM010000478.1, from coordinate 1,900 downwards.
AGCCAAGCGACGTCGCGAAGATCTCCGCCTCGAGCTGGCCGCTGACTGTGAGCGAGGCCCGTTTGCCGAAGAAATCGTTCACGTAGTCGATCTCGCGCGGGCCGCCCGGTGCCGCTGCGCTCGGCGTCGGCAGCTTGGCGAGGTCGAGCGTGGTGACCTGGAACATCGCTCCGGCCCCCTCGCAGTCGCTGGTGGTGATGATGGGCGTCTGCACGTAGATGAAGCCGCGCGACTGGAAGAAACGATGGATCGAGGCACAGACCTCGTTGCGGACTCGGGCGATCGCTCCGAACGTGTTGGTCCGCGGCCGCAGGTGCGCGATCTCGCGCAGGAACTCAAAACTATGGCGTTTTTTCTGCAGCGGGTAAGCCTCGGCGTCGGCGGTCCCCACAATCGCTAGCGACTGGGCCGCCAACTCGACCCGCTGCCCCTTGCCGGGACTCTCTTTCAATTCCCCGGCAATGCGAACGCTGGCGCCCGTCGTCACGTGTTTGATGTTTTCCGCCGCTCCGGGCACTTCGACGCCGACGACGATCTGCAGATTCGCCATGCAGCTGCCGTCGTTGAGCTCGATAAACGAAAAGCCTTGCTTCGAGTCGCGGCGCGTGCGCACCCAGCCGGCGACTTCCAGCAACTGTCCCGGTTGTCCGCTCTTGAGGATTTCGACAATTCGAGTCAACGCCATAGCGTGAATCGTGAGAAACCGGACGCCGATCCGCAAGTGACCGTGTCAGCGGCAGCCGTAGGCCATCTGCAGTCGCGCCCGCATATCCTGCTCCAGCGCCACGTCGTGTCCTCGCGGGATCCAGCCCGACGGCGTCGACTGGCCGACGACGAGGTTCAAATCGCGCTGCAGGGGATAAGTGTCTCGGAATGTCGAATTGCCGGGAGAGTTCGGACTGGGGCTGGCCAGGTCCTCGATTTCCTTGAAGGCCTCGACGCTCACCAGATAGCCTCCCTCGACGCGCACAAAGTGGATCAGCACCTTGCGACGGATCGGTTGGGCCGTGCTTTCCCAACGGTTGGCCGCTCCGACCGATTCGCGGTGCCAGGGCTCGAGGATTCCAGAGCCGGTCTTGTAGTAAGTCGCGAGAGTTCCTTCCAACTGGTTGGTCGTGTCGACCTCGAAGTTGTAGTAATGCAGCACATCCATCGCCCGTTCATTGATTGCCAGTTCCGTGTTGGGATCGGTCGCCGCCGGAACAAACAAGGGGGGCGTCTGGGGCGGAGCATTCGCCAATGGGGCTCCGACCGGAACGGTGGTGCACGACGCGGCGAGCGCGCATGCAACCAAAACCAACGGCAGCAAGTGCTTGAGGGTCATAAGGAGTGGACGACGGACGAACCTGCGAAGGCAAACGGCGATGCCGCAGCCCCAGCGGGCGGAAAAGGGGACGTAGTGTCCCAATATTTCCCAATCCCCTCAAGCCCAGCCAGGGGCATGCCCCTGGACCCGGTGCGGCCTGCGCTTCGCGGGCCGCCGCAGGCGTGACGTCGCACGTGCTCGACCCGTATGGGTCAGCTTTGTGTGGGTCGTTGTCCCTCTTGAAGGCAAGTGTTCCGACCCGCAGGTCCCATTCAGCGAACTTGTCCCGTCCATCAGTCCTTCGCCACAACATCAACGCAACAAAAGGTTTGCGAGAATCGAGATCGGTGGGACTCGAATTCGAGTCCCAATCCCGTCCCGTCCATTGGTGTCCCGTCCCATGTCCCGTCGCACTCGGGAAAGTAGCAGAGGTTGGCCATTCCGAACGTGCGCGCTCGCCGACGCTCTTCGTCCTCGGCGCGGACCCTCCTCCGGACCGTCCACAGGAGGCTCTATTCAGCCTACCAGGATGCACTCCGAGTCGAGAAGGCCGAGTTTCTACGGGCGCAGAAACAACTTTCAAAATTTCCGCCC